>NZ_RAWR01000038.1:0-52613 GCF_003986945.1 Corallococcus sp. AB018
CGGGGGAGAGGGGGATGCGTGGGGTGAAGGCAGCCGCACGCGAAGTGTGCGCTGTTGCCCGGGACCTAAGCAGGAATGGACGCGGGCCCTCAAGCTGAGAACCTGGATGCAACGGTTGTTCTGGGCATGAAGGCTTGCGCACGAGCCTCTACGCGCTCATGCAATTCACGACGTGCACTTGCGTCCGTGCACAACGTGCGGCACTCCCCGCTTCTGGCGCAAAGCCGACACCGGCCCTTCAGGGCAGGAGGCTCGTCGCGAGGCGGTGGCCATGCTCCCGCGCGCGCTCCATCCAGGAGCTGGCCCGCGGGAGATCCTCGCGGTTCGTAGGCGGGGGTGACCATGGCTCGGAAGCTTCTCACGGCGGCTGAGTGTCGGCTGTGTGTCGATCGCGTCGTACCCATCGAACTGAAGCGGGAGGCCGCGGCGCGCGCCATCGAGGTGAACCCAGAGAACGATCCGGCGCCCGTGCTGGCCCGGGTGAAGCGCGCGGGCTCCTCGTGGCATCCGCTCAAGCTGGCGCTCGAGACGGGCAAACGCTGGAAGCCTGGGCAGACGCTGCGCATCCGGTTCCTCGACGGCAGCCCGACGCAGCGCCGGCGCGTCGTGGAGATGGCGGACCAGTGGATGCAGTTCGCGAACATCCGGTTCGACTGGAAGGGCGGTCCGGGTGCGGAGATCCGCGTCTCGTTTTCGGCCGATGCGGGCTCGTGGTCCGCCGTGGGCACGGACTGCCTCATCACGCGGTACTTCCCGAAGAACGAGCCGACCATGAACTTCGGCTGGCTCGAGGACGACACGGACGACGTCGAGTACCGCCGCGTCGTCGTGCACGAGTTCGGTCACGCGCTCGGCTGCATCCATGAGCACCAGAACCCGAAGGGCGGCATCCAGTGGAACGTGCCCGCGGTCATCGCGGCCTTCAGCGGCCCGCCCAACAACTGGTCCGAGGAGGAGATCCGCTTCAACGTCATCGACAAGTACTCGCTCGATCAGCTCAACGCGACGCGGTTCGACCAGAACTCCATCATGCTCTACGGCTTCCCGAAGGAGCTCATCAAGGGGCCGCCGTCGCTGCTGCGCAGCGGAACGCCGAGCAACACGCGGTTGTCGGCCCGGGACAAGTCCTTCATCCGGAAGATGTACCGGCCCACGAACGGCAAGGCACACCGGGCCGCCGGGCGGTGGACCGCCGTGTCCCAGCACGGCCCGATGATGTAGCGGGTCCGGTGGCTCCGGCGCAGGCCGCCCGGAAACACGGGCGGTCCGCCGCCGCGCATCAGCGCCGGCACAGGAAGATGTCGTCGAAGGCGCCGTCTCCGAGGGGCCGCTTCAGGGGCTCGACGCGGAAGCCGGCCTGGGTGAGCACGCGATCCCAGGTGTCCCGGGTGAAGAGCCCCTCGACGTGCCGGTCGTGGACGGCCTGGACGGTGTCCCCGTCGCGCAGCAGGAACGCGAAGTCGACCTGGTAGGTGCTGTCCTCGGGGTGGGGATCCCACGTCCACATGAGGCCGCGCATCGAGCGGCCTCCGCGGTCCTCCTCCAGCGTCTCCGTGGTGTCCTGGAAGGTCTCCCGCAGGGTGTCCGGCGCGAAGATGGCGGCGCCGCCGGGCCGCGTGTGCTCGAACGCCGTCCGGGCCGCGGCGAGCAGGTCCTCCTCCGTCAGCATGTAGCAGATGGCGTCGTGGACCAGCACCGCGTCGAACGTCCGGCCCAGGCGCAGGGTGCGCATGTCTCCGAGGACGTGCTCGCAGTCCGGGTTCTGCTCGCGGCTGAGCTGCTGCATGCCCGGGGAGAGGTCCGTGAGTGTGCAGGTGAAGCGGCGCTTCAGGTGCAGCGCGGTGTTTCCGGCGCCCGCTCCGAACTCCAGCAACGTTTGCGGCCGCGGGGAGATGATGTGCTCGAACGCCGACTGGAAGCAGACGGCCTCGTCTTCATGGTCCTCGGGAGGGTCGACCAGGGAGTACCAGGGCACCAGCTCGCTGTAGAGGAGAGGTTGCATGGGACGGGGTTCTAGCACCCACCCGTTCCGTCCCGCCGGGAGCCGGCCGCCGTGGAATGAACCTTCATTCCGCCGCCGCGTCAGGGAACGCGCGGTGGGCCGTCACGCGCTCCTGTTCGGGCGACGGACACCCGGCGAAGGAGCGCATGCGGATGGCGAGGTCCCGGAAGCGGCTCCTCAAGGGGGATGCGGTAGGGCTGGCGAAGCTCGAATGCGCCTTGAGGGGCGAAGACCCCGACATGGTCCCCCACGTGGCCGCCGATAAACTCGCCAGGTACCGTGAGGGGCTGAGACTGCTGACCCGAATCCTCTCATCGCCGGGAGACCCCACGCTTCGCGAGGCCGCCGTCTACGGATTCGTGTTCGCACACCTTGCTCCAGAGCACCTCGTGCTCCTGCGGCGCATCTACGCGAATCCGCACGAGGCACCGGGCGTCCGCTCACAGGCCGCGGAGGCGCTGGGCTCTCACTACTCGAACTACCGGCACATCTGGCAGCGCCGCTACCGCCGTGTCATCGATTTGCTGGTACGCGGGCTCGATGACCCAGAGCCCGCGATCCGGCTCTGGTCCATCTACGCGCTGGCCGGACACAAGGACCCGAGGATCCGTCCCAAGCTTCAGGCCATCGCGGAGAACGACACCGCGACCGTTCCCGGGATGTGGTCACTCCGGCAGGAGGCGCTCTGGGCCCTCGACTGGGGGACGGACCTCGTCCTTCGCGATCCCCAGTCATTCTGAGCAGGGGCCCGCCCATCTCCCTTCACGCCCAGGGAGACGGGCTGGCCCGGCCCTCCAGGGCGTGATGCCGAGCATCCGGTTCCCAAGGAGGGCCGTCCCCGGATGGGGGGCGGGTTTCCCTCGGCCGAGGAGGCTCGCCGCGTCCGGCGGATGATTCCGTGCTGGGGCACGGAGTCATCCGCCTGGATGCAACCGGGTGTCTCAAGAGTCCGGCGCGGTACAGGCGATCGCCCGTTCAGGCCACGACTCCGTGCTTGGGGCGCGGAGTCGTCCACTCTGGACTCAACAATGAGCGAGTGGGGCGGCGCCTACTCGCAATTGTATTGGATATACACTTTGGGGGAGGGGACCGCGTTGCAACTCGAGCCGAGCGTCGAGCATGGCTGACCCTCCGGGTTGGCGGAGGCGCACCTTTGAGGCGGGCAGGAGCCGTTGCAATACAAAACCCCGCAGAGTTCGTCGCAGAACCCCTCGTTGCCGTTTGTATCCCTGCGCCATGTTCCACCGACGGTGACGCATGCTCCATTGCTGCACGTCTGTCCTGAGGAACAGGTCTGGACCAGGGTGTCGGTGGATCCACACGTGCCGCCGCTGACGCAACCGGTGCCGGTGGTCCTCCGGACGGTATTGCCGCTGCAGTAGGTCGTGCTCGCGGTGGAGCATGTCTGGACAAATGAATCCGAGGAACCACAAGCCCCACCACTGCAGCCGGTGCCCGTGCTCCTGCGGATATCGTTGCCGCTGCAGTAGGTGCTGCTCGCGGTGGAGCACGTCTGGACAAGTTGCTGGGCGGACACGCAGGAGCCACTGAGGCAGCCGCTGTTGACCGTTCTGTAGACGGTATTGCCGCTGCAGTAGGAGCTGCCGACACCCGTCTGACACGTCTCGACAAGTTGCTGGGCGGACACGCAGGAGCCACTGAGGCAGCCGCTGTTGACCGTTCTGTAGACGGTATTGCCGCTGCAGTAGGAACTGCCGACACCCGTCTGACACGTCTGGACGAAGTTGTCGCTGGAGTCACAGGAGCCACCGCTGCAGCCGGTGCCCGTGCTCCTGCGGACATCGTTGCCACTGCAATAGGTGCTGCTCGAGGTGGAGCACGTCTGGATGAGGGTGTCGCTGGAGCCACAGGAGCCGCCGCTGCAGCCGGTGCCCGTGCTCCTGCGGACGGTGTTGCCACTGCAATAGGTGCTGCTCGAGGTGGAGCACGATTCGATGAGTTGCTGGGTGGACCCGCAGGCGCCGTTGATGCAGCCCTGGTAGACGGTCTGGTAGGCGCCGTTGCCGCTGCAGTAGGCCCCGCTGGTTCCCGTCTGACAGGTCTGGACGGCGGTGTCGGTGGAGGTACAGGCGCCGCCGCTGCACGTTCCGGTGCCGGTGGTTCTGCGGACGACGTCACCGCTGCAGTAGGTGGTGCTCGCGGTGGAGCAGCTCAGGGGCGCGCCACCGCATGAACCGGCGCCATTGCAGACGTCGCCCGTGGTGCAGCTGTCGCTATCATTGCAGCTCGTCCCCGAGGCCTTCGGCACGTAGCTGCACGTCCCGTTGGAGCAGGTGCCCGCCGCCTGGTAGCACTGGCTGGGCGGGCTGTTGCAGCTCAGCGCCGCGCCGCCGCACGTACCGGCTCCGTTGCAGACGTCGCCCGTGGTGCACGCGTTGCCGTCATTGCAGCTCGTCCCCGAGGACTTCGGTGCGTAGCTGCACGTCCCGTTGGAGCAGGTGCCCGCCGCCTGGTGGCACTGGCTGGGCGGGCTGTTGCAGCTCAGCGCTGCGCCACCGCACGTACCGGCGCCGTTGCACACGTCGCCCGTGGTGCAGGCGTTGCCGTCATCGCAGCTCGCCCCCGAAGCCTTCGGGACATAGCTGCACGTCCCGTTGGAGCAGGTGCCCGCCGCCTGGTAGCACTGGCTGGGCGGGCTGTTGCAGCTCAGCGCCGCGCCACCGCACGTGCCCGCGCCGTTGCAGACGTCGCCCGTGGTGCAGCTGTTGCCATCATCGCAGCTCGCCCCCGAAGCCTTCGGGACGTAGCTGCACGTCCCGTTGGAGCAGGTGCCCGCCGACTGGTGGCACTGACTGGGCGGGCTGTTGCAGCTCAGCGCTGCGCCACCGCACGTACCGGCGCCGTTGCACACGTCGCCCGTGGTGCAGGCGTTGCCGTCATCGCAGAGGGTCCCCGCGCTCTTGGGCGGGTAGGTGCACGCGCCGTTGCTATACGTGCCCGGGGAGTCATGGCAGGCGTCCGGAGGCGTCGTGCAGGCCGGCACTCCCGCGCAGACTCCCGCCCCGCTGCACACGTCGTTGAGGGTTCCTCCGTTGCCATCGTCACACGCGGTGCCCGCGGCCTTCGGTGCATAGGTGCACGCACCCTCGCTGCACGTGCCCGCCGCCGCGTAGCACTGCCCGGGCGGGCTGTTGCAACTCACCGGCGTCCCCGCGCACCCTCCGGCCCCGTTGCACGTCTCCTCCACGGTGCACGCGTCTCCGTCATCACAGCTGGCGCCCGAAGCCTTGTACGCGTAGGCGCACGCTCCATCGCCGCCGCACGTCCCGTCCGCCACGTAGCACTGCCCGGGCGGACTGCTGCAACTGGTGGCGCTCCCCGCGCAAACGCCCGCGCCATTGCACGCGTCCTGCCCGGTGCACGCATCCCCGTCATCGCAACTGGTGCCCGAGGCCTTCGGCGCGTAGCTGCACACCCCGTTGCCGCACGTCCCGGCCGCCTCGTAGCAAGGCCCTGGGGCGCTGTCGCAGCTCACCCCCGCGCACGCGTCATACACATACGTCTCCGCCGTCTTCAGGCTCGCGCCGCTGACGCCGATTCCGCCCACCACCAGCACCTTCCCCCGCCCCTCCAGCGGCACTGCCACGTGCACGTACCGCGCGCCTCCCATCACGGTCGTCACGCTCCACAAACGGGTGTCCGGGGCGTACACCTCCGCGCTGCCCAGCGCGTTCGTCGCCGCGCTGCCGTACATGCCTCCGGCCACCAGCACCTGTCCCGTGCTCAGCGGCACCGCCGTGTGCAACTCGCGCGCGGTGCCCAGCGCACCCGCCGCGCTCCACAGCCCCGTGCTCGGGTCGTATTCCTCCGCCGTCGCCACCAGCCCGGTGCTGCTGTTGCGCCCGCCCACCACCAGCACCTTGCCGGAAGGCAGCAGCGTCGCCGTGTGGTTGTGGCGCGCGGTCGACAGGCTTCCCGTCGCAATCCAGGTGTTGCTGGAGGGCGTGTACAGCTCCGCGCTCGTCAGGCTGGTGCTCGCTCTTCCGCCCACCACCAGCACCTGGCCCGAAGGCAGCAGCGTCGCCGTATGGTTGCGTCGCGGCATCGCCAGACTCGCCCCCGCGCTCCACGTGCCGGAGGCCGGGTCATACACATCCACCTTGCCTTGCGGTCCCGAACCGTTCCCGCCGCCCGCCACCAACACCTTGCCCGAGGGCAGCAGCGTCGCCGTCAGGGAGTCTCGTGCCACTCCGGTGGCGAAGCTGCCAGCGGAAGTCCAGGCATTGGAGGCCGGGTCATAGAGGGCAGTGGAAGCCAGACGGCCCGTCGCGTTCTCCCCGCCCGCCACCAGCACCATGCCCGAGGGCAGCAGCGTCGCGGTGAGGACCTGCCGGGGCTCCGGCATGGGGGCCGCGGCCGTCCAGGTGCCCGTGCCCGGGTCGTAAAGAGCCGCGGAGGACAGATACCCGCCAGCGTTGTACCCACCCGCGACCAGCACCTTGCCTGAGCTCAGCGCCACCGCCGCGTGGTACTTGCGCGCTTCCGCCATGTCGGCCGTGGCATTCCACCCCTCCACGAGAGGGGACGCGTTGCGAGTCAGCGTCTTCTCTTCGGGCGGCTTGCTACAGCCGACGACAACACAGAAAAACCCCAACAGCAGAGCCCGGCCGGCTCTCATTGCTTGCATGACATCCCCATGAATGGAGGCTGTCTCCACGCCCCCCGTTGACTGGCCTTCGAAGGCCAGGGTGCCTCACTTGGCGTGAAGAATACAATCGCACTGCTGATCATCCAGACGTATGAGCTCATACGCTAATCCCACCCGCAGACTGGGGTTTTGGGTGACTCATGCGAGTCAAGATTCAGTCATCCGGGCTGACGACTTGCGTCAAGCTGTTGCGACGACCGTTTGAGACCGCCGGCTGAGGGTGGGACTCAAGTGAGTGTCGCTGCGCAATCTTTCGCCCTCAGGGGTTCTTCACGGCGAGACACGTTCATCGCCATGAGAGGGATTCCGTGAGGCAATGTTGGATGGGAATGCTGTGGGCGCTGGCGCTCGGGCTGCTGAGCGCATGCGGGCCCGGGGTGAAGGGCCGGCTGGGTCCCCAGCCACAGTTGGAAGCGGGTCTGGATCCAATCCTGAGCGTTGGATGAGTTGACAGGCCATCGAGCGGCCGTGGGCCTGTTCATCGGCAGGGTGCGAGACGTCTGGAGGGTTACCTCGACGGAGGAGTACTCATGCCGAAGGTGACGCTCGATGTACCGGAGGAAGTCGCGCAGCTGCTCAAGGCCATGGAAGCGAAGCTACGGCGGGAGGCCGAGGTGGGGAAAAGCTTCGGGAAAGTGGACCCGGACGGCGCGCTGGAGGCCATCGACGAGGCAGCCGAGGCGCTGCAGCGCGATGCGAAGCGGAGGTTGCTTCGAGGCTACGACGTCGACGCCCCCCGTCTCCAACTCGCAGGCCAGGTCCACGCCCGGGTCGGCCGGTACACGGCGACGTACAAGACGCGGCAAGGCCCCGTCGAAATAGAGCGAAGCCTCTACCGGCAGGTAGGGGTGCGCAATGGCCCCACGGTGGACACCCTCAGCGTGCGCGCCGGGTGCGTGGCGGATGGCTGGCTGCCCGAGGCGGCGGTGCCCATGGCGTACCTGCTGGCCCGGGGCACGTCGCGCGAGGCGGAAGCGACGGCGCGTCAGGTGGGAGCGCTGCCCTACTGCCGCTCCTCCTTTGAGCGGATGGGCCACGAGGTGGGCGGGCTGTACGGCCACCAGCGGCCCCAGGTGGAGGCCGCGCTGGCCGAGGCCCTGGACGCGCCTGAAGGCACGCACAGCGTGAGCGTCAGCATGGACCGGGTGGCGGTCCCCATGGAGGAACCGAAGAAGCGCCCCGTGGGACGGCCTCGCCGGGGCGCTCCCAAGCGCCCGGTGGACGTCGTCTGGCGCATGGCCTACACCGCGTGCCTCACCTTCCATGACGCCCAGGGCGACGCGCTGGGCAGCGTGCGCTACGGACGCATGCCCCAGGGCGATGCCCGAGGGCTGGCCGAGCGGCTGGTCCGCGACGTCCAGTCGCTGGTCTCCAAGCAGTCCGCCCTTCATGTCGCCGCTCTCACCGATGGCGCTCCCGAGCTGCATGGCCTGCTGGACGAGGCCCTCGCCGCTCACGCTCCGGCGGCCACCAAGGTGGTGCGTCTGGTGGATTTCTGGCACCTGATGGAGAAGCTCGGGACCGCGGCCCTCGTGGTCGCAGGTGAAGCGCATGCCTCCGCCCTGTGTGAGAAGTGGAAGCTTTCCCTGCTCAACACCCCTGGGGCCGTGTGGACCATCGCCAGTGCGCTGCACGCTTCCGGCAGGCGGGACGTCGTCCTCGGTGACCGTCGACCGGTACACGAGGCGCTCACCTACCTGGAGAACCACGGCGAGCGGATGCATTACGCCGACGCACGAGCGCGGGGGCTGCCCATTGGCAGCGGCAACGTGGAGGCCACCTGCAAGTCGCTGGTCGCCCTGCGCATGAAGCGCCCAGGGGCCCGATGGAAGGAGGCGTCCGGCCAGCACATCCTGGACCTCCGCTCCCTTGCGCTCTCGGACCGGTGGGACGCCGCCATGAACCTCACGCTCGCGCCGCAGCGCGCGGAGGTGCGGCGCGTCTCGTGATCAGGATGGGCGCCACACCCTTGGAAGCCGTGACCACGACGTTCGAGAGCGTGGACGGCACGATGCTCCGGTTGCAGGTGAGCGGCTCGCGGTTCACCCACGACTGCGCCGTGTATTGGAGGGGTCAGTCACTGCCGACCACCTTCGTGAGCGAAACGGAGCTGACCGCCGTGCTGTCGGCGACGACGGACATCTGGTCGGACGACGATGATGACATCACCGTGCGGAGTGCGGAGGGAGCCGTGTCTTCTGCCTGGCAGCTGCCCCATCCCAGGCTGGTAATCCTCGCCATCAGCCCAAGGACAATCCAAGCGAAGCCCGAGGGGCCGATCCGTTTGACGGTGACGGGCCGCAACTTCGTCACCGGCACCCAGGCCTCCTTTGACCTGAGCACCTATCTCACGACGGTCCGGAGCACCGACACGCTGGAGGTGGAGCTCCCGGCCTCCGCGCTGCAATCTTCCGGGACCCCATCGCTCCAGCGCAGGACGCCCTGGCCCATCTGCGGCGGCGGCATGGGCCCCTGTGATCACATCCTCAGCGACCCGTATTTCGTCCAGGTGGACCCCGCCGACCCGTGCCAGGGGGGCGCCTGCGAACCGCCGCCTCCCACCTGCAACGCGTCCAACTGCAATGGCTGCTGCAACGGCACGACGTGCGTGGCCGTCTCGTCCCAGTCCAACGGGCAGTGCGGCCGCGGAGGCAACTCCTGTGGGGCGTGTGGCTCGAGCGAGCCGGTGTGCCTGGCAGGGGAGTGCGTCAACCTGTGTCAGGGCGTCACCTGCGACCAGCCTCCGGCCTCCACCTGTCTTGATGCCACCACGGTGCGGCAGTACGTCTCGCCTGGCACCTGCGCTCCGTCCACCGGAACGTGCAGCTACTCCCCCCAGATGGTGGCATGCGCCGACGGGCAATCCTGCGTGAACGGAGTCTGTGCAACGAGCAGCCCGCCATGGAGCCAGGCCCACCCGGCCACCGTTCCCTCCATCCGCAAGGACTTCGCGATGGTCTACGACTCGGCCCGTCAGCGCGTGGTCCTCTTCGGGGGATTCGACGTGCAGCAGGGGCAGCCCCTCAACGACACCTGGGAGTGGGACGGCACGAATTGGGAGCAGAAATCACCCGCCATTGCGCCCAGGTCACGCGCCTACCACGCGCTGGCGTACGACTCGGCCCGTCAGCGCGTCGTCCTCTTCGGAGGCGCGGAGAGGAAGAGCAACAGCGTGTACGTCGATCTCAACGACACCTGGGAGTGGGCCCCCCAAGGCTCCTCTGACTGAAGTTCGAGCAGAGGCCCACGGGGCGTCACCGGACGACACCCTGTGGGCCTCCTCGGCACCTCTGCATCAGCCCTCACCCTCAACAGGCCTTCTCTTCGCCCTATCCGTTGAGTCAAAGCGCTCGCGGGCCTTCTTGACGACGCCGATGTGGTCGATCGACCAGTTCCGGATGGCGTCAACGATGCCGTAGAGAGAGCGGCCAAGCGGCGTCACCTCGTATTCCACCGTGACGGGGACCGTCGCGAAGACGCGGCGCTCGACAAGGCCATTCCGCTCGAGGCGGCGCAGCGTCTGGCCGAGCATCTTCTGCGTGATGCCTTCGACCTTGCGCTTCAGCGCATTGAAGCGCACCGGTCCGTCGGAGAGGGCGAGCAGGAGCAGCACCGACCACTTGTCAGCGAGCTGGTCGAGCAGCTCCCGCGTCGGGCACGTCGCGACGAAGGGGCCTCCCGGTTTGCGTTTGGCCATCTTGGTTTCCTCCAGGTGCCTTGGTCCCATCCAAGTACCCTGAACGCCTCCTGGTATCCTCTTGATACCAGCTATCCCCAGGCACATGGTGGGGCCCATGAATGACTTCCAGCATGACGTCGTCGAGGCCAACGGGATCGCGATCCACGTCGCATCGGCCGGCAAGGGGCCGCCGCTCCTCTTCCTTCACGGATTTCCGCACACCTGGTTCGTATGGAGGAACGTGATGCGAGCGCTCGCCAGCGAGCATCACGTCATCGCACCGGACCTCCGTGGTCTCGGAGACACGACACGGGCGGCGTCGGGCTATGACCTCGACACGCTCGTCGCCGACGCGCTCGCCGTACTCGACGCGCACACGAAGGAGCCCGCGGTCATCATCGGCCTCGATCTCGGCGCGCCGATCGCGTTTCTCACCGCCTCGCGCCATCCCGCGCGTGTGAAGAAGCTCGTCGTCATGGAGGCGCTTCTCGGTGGACTCCCTGGCGCGGAGACGTTCCGTCCACCGTGGTGGTTCGCGTTCCACGCGATCCCTGGCATGCCGGAGGAGGTCATCTCGGGCCGCGAGGAGGCGTACCTCGACCACTTCTTCGCCATCGGCACGAAGCGCGGCCTTCCCGCCGAGGCGCGCGCCGCATTCCTCAAGGCATACCGTGGCCGGGACTCGCTCCGCTGCGCCTTCGCGCACTACCGCGCGCTCCCCGAAAACGCACAGCTCCTTGCGAAGGTCGAGCGCCTGACCGTCCCAACGCTCGCGATCTCCGGGGGCGTCGTCGGCGACGCACTCGCGCGCCAAGTCGCGCCGCTGTGCGACCACCTCGAGACCGCGCGCCTCACCGACGCCGCACACATCCTGCCCGAGGATCAACCCGCGGCGCTCGCGGCGCTCCTGCGAGGCTTCGCCCGGACGCAAGGCTGAGCGTCCTGGACGCCCCGCGTGTCCCACAAGCTGAGGATGCCCCTTGCTGCGGCATGGGGACGCGCCCGAGGTTCTTCAGCGTGGCGTTACTGTGTCGCGACGTGACGCCCATCCGGCGATGAAGACGCGCGTGTTCGTCGATTTCTTGAGCGAGCCGGCTTCATCCGGCGCTCGCTCCGTGGCGGGCCATGCGGGCAACGACGAGATGGTGGAAGGGCCGGATGACGTTGAAGTACACGGGTCCGGCCCAGTTCCGGTAATGCACCAAAGTCACCACGTGGAAGCGCCGACGGGGGCCTTCCGCGGGCTCCACCACCACCGCCAGCGTGGCCTCCAGGTGCGTGTCCTTGGCCGACACCACCCACACGTGCTCTTCCTCGGCATGGCGCACGGTGAAGAATGAGGCCGCGCTGCCCGGCGTCATCGGAATGTCCGCGGGCCGCGACAGGCGCTGCTGGGGGATGCCGTGCTGCCGCATCCCGAGCAGCCGCACGAACACGGCGCGAACCCGGTACAGCGCGCTCACCCACACGGGCTGGTAGGACATGAGGCCTGCCAGGAACTGGCGCAACGTGGCCTGGGATTCCACCGTTTTCACGTCCACGTGGTCCGCACCCTGCGCGAAGGGGCGCAGAACGTCCGGCAGCGACCTGCTCGTCACCCGCATGTGGAGCCTCCCATTGTCCATCCGATACGCTACCGTATCGCGATACGGTAGCGTATCGAGGTGCTGGAAACCCGTGCCTCCAGACTGGATTGGACGATGAGCCGCACTCCTTCCCGAGTTCCCGAACCGGCGTCCTTCCGGAGCATCGAGGACATCCGCAGGGCCCCTCGGGGGGCCGGGTTGTCGGCGGAGGATTGGGCGGATGCCGCGCTGTGGAGCCTGGAGAATGGCGTGGATTCGCTGTCCGTGGAGCGGCTGGCGCGCAGCCTGGGGGTGACGAAGGGCGGCTTCTACTGGCACTACAAGGATCGGTCGGACGTGCTCCAGGCCGCGCTCTCACGGTGGGCGGAATGGGCGACCACCCGGGTCATTCAGCGCCTGGAGGCGATGCCGGATCCCAGGGCGCGCTTGCGCCAGCTGCTGGAGCTGACCTTCGAGCAGGGCGCGCATGGAAGAATCGAGGTCGCCCTGGTCGCTGGTGCTTCTTCGGACCCTCGCATCCAGCCGGTGCTTGCGCGGGTGTCCCAGCTGCGCATCGACTATCTCACCAGGCTCTACAGGGCGCTGGGGCTGCCGGCGCGTGATGCTCGCAGGTGGGCGCTCCAGGCGTACTCCACCTATGTGGGCCTGCTGCACCTGTCCATCGCCAGCCCTGAGTCGCTGGGCACGAGCCGTGCCCGGACCGAGTATGTGCAGCATGTCGTGCGGACGCTCATGCCGGTGTGAGGGTCGCCTCACTTTCCTGCCTGCTTCTGCCGGACCGAATACTCAGTGCCCGAGACCGACGAACAGGCACTGCCTGACACTTTCGTTCCGACTACTTCATTCGGCTCCAGCGGCTGCGCACTGCCTTTCCGTGGATCGAGGACACCAGGCTATCGCGGCTGGAGCCTGAGCTCGCCGCGGCGATCCGCGTCGTCGTCCACGATCCGTACACGCTCGTCGGGCCCGCCGCATCAGGCCCGGGATGAACAAGTCGATCTCCGAAGTCCTCGCGGCTCGGCAGCAGCGCGTTCCGGGCGCTTCGAATGCCGCCCATTCCGGGCGATGACGTGAAGCGGCACACCGCGTGTGCAGATGGGACAGCCAGCGCCGTCCAGAAGGGCCTGCCAAAGCTGCGGGTCGTTCCACTGGCTCATGGGCTCCGTCTCGCTCTCTACCCCGGGCACACGCCGCTCAGCGCGTCCGCGGAACCCACGCGCCATGAAACCCGGCGGGCACCCGGCGCGGCAGGTGAACGGTCGCGACGGGCTCCGCGTCGATCTCGCGTGCGTCGAGAATCACGAGGTCGCTGGAGTCCGTCGCCGCACGATAGACCATCACCATCAGCCAGCCGTCGTCCTCGTCGACGCCTCCCGGGCACGGCACGAACACAGGCTCGCTGTTCTGGTCGCCGGGCGGCAGCGCGTAGCGCTTCGTCGCGCCGCGCTCGTGATCGAAGCGGACCACGCCGCGCATTTCGACGGGGGTCGGCTGCTCGGTCGCATACAGGTAACGGTAGGGGCGCCCCGTCCGGCCCTCGTTGATGCGCGGCAGCTCGATCCCGCCGTCGCTGAGCGGCCCTTCGTCGACCCGGCCGCTCGCCGTGTCGATCACATAGCGCCACAGCATGCCGACGGGGTTGTCGGCGAACCTGCCCGTGCTCGCGTCGAGCCGCAAGAACCACGGATAGCGGACCGCATCGAGCACGACGCATGCTTCGTCGCGGTCATACGCGTTGACGACGTGCTGGATGAAGCAAGGCGCGATGCCGAACCAGCGCACGTCGCCGCCGTACCGTGGGATCACGCCGATGCGCGCCTGCCGGTCATCGTGCCAGCGCAGCGGCATCCGGTGGCCCTGCTTCAGCAGCGAGAAGTCGTACCCGACGTTCAGGTCGAGCAGCAGGCTGCGGGTCGCGGTGATCGCGAGGTCGTGCATCATCGACGGCGCCGGCACGTCGACAACGACGTCGGCGCGCTGCACACCCTGCGCGTCCGCGACACCATAGCGCAGCCACGGCGCGCGCCAGTCCGCGCGAAACGCGATGAGCTCGCCCGTCAGCGGATCGACCTTCGGATGCGCGGTCATCCCGCCGGCAACCCCGGCGTGCCGTCGGGGCGCGCCGAGCGAATCGAGCTCGGCTGTGATCGCGAACGGCGCCGCACCCTCCGCCAGCGCCAGCAATTCGCCCGCATGCAGCAACACGTTCACATTCGGATTGGTGTCGGGCAGGTGCGGCGCCTGAGCGGGCGAGTACACGTCGGCCCAGCGGCGCGTGCGCGCCCAGCGGTTCCGGTAGCTGGCCGCGCGGCCATCCTCGAACGCGATCGCGTGCAGCATCGCTGCTTCCGGCCACCACGACAGCACGCCGTTGCCCTCGAAGCGGCCGCGCAGTGGGTTCGGACCGTTGCGCAGCAGTGTTCCGTCGAGCTCGCGCGGGATGACTCCGGTGACGGACAGGTCGACGAGGTCGACCTCGTCGGCGACCGGAGCAACCGCGCCGCGGTTCAGATCGAATGCAGTCATGACGCCATTTCTACCCGGGTATAAATGCCATGTCAATATTGCCCGGGTAAAACAGGGCCCCACAAACGGGGCAGCGGCGAGGCAGGAGCGCACGCCGCAGCTGGATGGGGCCGGGCTGCTCAAGCAGGAGCTTCGCGCTGGACGTGTTCGCCCGCGTACGGGGTACGGCGGAGCCGCAAGGGTGAAACTTCAATTTTGTCTCTTGATGGGAACTGGAGGTTTTCCGGTTTCCAGTTAGTTCCCGGTGGAGATGAACATCGCCAGTCACTCTCCCCGTGAGCGGCAGGATCCGTCCGCGTCGGTCCATGCGACGGAGCCCGAACCCGTCGACGCGATCCTCCGGCGTGACCCGTTGGGCGCATACGCAGACATGGACGAGGGCACCCGTGCCCGCTACCAAACCGCCTGTCAGGAGTTGGCTTCCGGGTCGAGACAGACACCCGAATCTGTCGCACGCGCCGCCGTAGCGTGGAGCGCGGAGAAGGGGGGCAACGATTCGCGTGACCGTCACGTTGGAGATGCGTTGCTCTCTCGTGGCAGGCCGGAGTTCGAGGTCCATCTGGGGTGTGCGGTGCCCGCGCGTACCCGCCTGACCAGGGGCTTGGTTCGTCACGCGGCACCCATCTATGTCGCAGTTGTCTGTCTTTTGACCCTGCTGACGCTGCTGGGGCTGGAGCGCGCGCTGGCCGCGTCCGGGCTCGACGCCGCGGACCGATGGCCCCTGGTCGTCCTGCTCCTGCTGCCGTGCCTGGAGCTCTTGCAGGGGGGGCGTCGACGCTGTCTTCACGCGGTGTTTCAGGGAGCCGCCACCGATGCCCAGGATGGACCCGGAGCGGGTCTTGTCCAAGGAGACACGGACGCTGGTCGTCACGCCCCTGCTGGTGGCGAGCCTGGACGACATCGAAACCCAGCTCCGGAGGCTGGAGCGCAACTTCCAGGGCAATGTCTCCCCGGAGCTCTTCTTCGCGTTGCTGACAGACTTCCCTGACGCCAGTCAGAAGGAGCTCCCCGAGGAGGCGGCAATGCTGCTCCGCCTGGAGGACGGGATCCGGCTGCTCAACGCGCGGCACTGCCCCCAGGAAGCGCCGCGCTTCTTCCTGCTTCATCGCGAACGGCGGTGGAATCCCGTGGCGCGCTGTTGGATGGGGTGGGAGCGCAAGCGGGGCAAGCTGGAGGAGCTCAACCGGCTGGTGCTCGGGGCGGACGACACGAGCTACGTGGGGCCCGTACCGGGCGTCATTCGGACCGTCCGGTATGTCATTACCCTGGATGCCGACACGCACCTGCTCCCAGGCTCCGCGGCGCGGTTGGTCTCCGTCCTCCACCACCCCCTGAACCAGGCCCGGTTCGACGGTGACAGCCAGCGCGTGGTGTCCGGGTATTCGATGCTCCAGCCCGGGCTGCGAGGAGAGCTCACGCGGCCGGCATGGATTGCGATGCGAGGCGTGAAGACGTCCCTCTTCCGGCGCAAGACACGCGAACGCACCAGCTTGAGTCAACGCGCTTTTGGCATCGACGAGTTCGTCGGCAAGGGCATCTACGACGTGGCGGCCTTCGCCCGGAGCCTGGAAGGGCGCATCCCCGAGAATGCCGTCCTGAGTCACGACAAGTTGGAGGGCATGTTCTCGCGGGTCGCGCACGTTCCCGAGATCCAGATGTTCGAGGGACGCGTCACGGACATCGCCGGGACCGCGCGCATCTGGCACCGCTGGACCCGAGGAGACTGGCAGTTGTTGCCCTGGCTGCTGCCATGGGTGCCCACGCGCGGCGGCCGGTGGGTCGTCAATCCGTTGAGCGTGATCGACCGGTGGCGGATCTTCACGGACATGCGCCGCAGCCTGAGCGCTCCATGGGCCCTGCTCGTGGTGACCTACGGATGGTTGTGGACGCCGGGGAGCACTGATGCGTGGGCCTGGACGCTGGGCGTGGCGGGGTGGTTCTGTCGCCGGCCCGTCCTCGGTTCGCTCATGTTCGTCGCGTGGACCGTCTGGCGGCTTCCCCCTCCGCGTCACGTTCCGCGGTTCCTTCTCTCCACTGCCTACGGCACGCTGCTGGATGCCTTGATGGAGCTGGCGGTCCTGCTCCCACTGGCGGGGGTGATGATGGACGCCATCGCTCGCGCGCTCTATCGGATGGGGGTGGATCGCGCGCGCATCCTGGATTGGACGACGCATTCCCAGGCGAACCGGAAGCTCCGCGCCATCTCGTCCATGATGCTTCCGGAGTTCTGGCGCGCCGCACTGCTGGCGCTGGTCATCGCGGGGGCGCTCGCCGTCATGAACCCGGGTTCGCTGCCCTGGGCGTCGCCCATGCTCGTCGCCTGGGTTCCCCTGCTCGTCTTCGCGCGGAAGGAACGGGCGGCCCCGCCTCTGGAGGAAGGGCAGGGGGCTCCCGCGGAGTTGGCGCGGCGCTGCTGGACGCTCTACGCGCGGGCGCTGCGTGAAGGCATGGACTTCGCATTCCTTCACGACGCGTCGAGCGGCCTTCTCCACGAGGGCCATGACATGGGGTCGGGGACGCCAGCCCCGCGGCTCCAGGCGGCCTTCGACGACGCGGGACTCCTGGCGAGCTTCGTCGCCATCGCGGAAGGGCAGTTGCCCCTCCGCCATTGGCAACGGCTGCTGGAGTCGCACCTGGAGACGCGGGGGGCTGGGACGCCGGATGCCCATGCGGCGGTCGAGCAGCTGGCCCCGTCCGTGTTCCTCTGGTTTCCTCCCGCCACGCTGCTGGGGGACGCGGCGCGCCCCGCGGTGGAGACCGCGTCCCGGCCCGAGGCTCCCCTGCACCTCCAGGCACTCGCGCTCCGGTTCAAGCCGGGCAGTCCCGTCGACGGTCTCCAGGCGCTGCTGGAGGCGGAGCCCCTTGCATCCCCCCGGTCGCTGGGACTGACTTTGCTGGCCCTGACCAATCTGGCGTGTGACGACATCCTGATCCAACACTTCCACCGGCACTGGCGGATCGCGTGGATCGACGTCCTTGTCTATGAGACGAAGGAAGCACCATGACAGTCATTGGCACGGCACGGACGCAACCGAACGACAACGTCCAGGAGGGGCGGTTGGCTTCGCTCCGGAACATCCTGCCGGTGCTCCGCATGGTGTGGGAGTCGGGCCCGAGGACAGTGGTCGCCCACCTCGTGCTCCGGACGCTGGCGGCGTTGATCCCCCTGGCGGTCCTCGTCGTCGCCCGGTGGATCGTCGATGGCGTCGTGGCCAACGCCAGCGCGGGGCTCGGGATGACGGGCCGGCTTTGGGGATTTGTCGCGCTGGAGTTCGGGCTGGCGGTCCTGGGCGCCGTCCTCTCCAGGGGGATCGACTACGTGGGCGTGGTGCTGCGCGAGAACTACGTGCGGCAAGTGAGCTTGCGGTTGATGGCGCAGGCTTCGCGGCTGGACCTCGCGACCTACGAGGACCCGGCGTTCCATGACCGCTTGGAGCGGGCCCGGGCCCAGGCCACTGACCGGCTGGTGATGGTCGCCGCGATCTCCCGCTTCCTGCAACTGGGGCTGACGACCGTGAGCCTGTGCGTGGGCATCATGGTCTTCTCCCCGTGGATCCTGCTGAACATCGTGGTCTGCCTCGTGCCCGCGGCACTGGGCGAGGCGTACTTCGGGGCGCGAGTGTATGCGCTGAACTTCCGGCACACGCCCAAGCGGCGTGAGCTCGACTACCTGCGACAGCTTGGCGCGAGCAGGGAGAGCGCGAAGGAGCTCAAGATCTTCGGCTTGAGCTCGTTCCTGATGGGCCGCTACGAGAGCGTGTCGGGAGAGCTCCGGGACGAGGTCGTGAAGCTGTCGCGACGCGCGCTCGCGGGCCTGTCCCTGCTTTCGGTGGTCAGCTCTCTTGGCTACTACGGCGCCTATGCCTTCGTCGTCTACCAGGCCGCGCGCGGATCCCTGAGCGTGGGGGAACTCACGTTCCTCGCGGGGGCTATCGCGGGAGCAAACCGGACGCTCCAGGAGTTCTCCGTGACGGGGGCGGGCATCGCGGACCAGGCGCTCTACATCCGCGACATGCTGGCGTTCTTCGCGCTCCAGCCGTCCATCCGCTCGTCGACGAACGCGGTCCCGGTCCCCAGGCCCATCCGCAAGGGATTGGAGTTCCGCGATGTGACCTTCACGTATCCCGGCAGACCCGAGCCTGTCCTGCGCGGCGTGAGCTTCCACATGGCTCCGGGGGAGCGCATCGCGCTCATCGGGGAGAACGGGCAGGGGAAGACGACCATCGTGAAGCTGATGATGCGGCTCTACGAACCGAGCTCGGGGCAGATCCTGCTCGATGGCGTCGACCTGCGGGACTACCGGCTGGAGGACCTGTGGCACGAGGTCGGTGTCATCTTCCAGGACTTCGCGCGCTACGAGATGACGGCGCACCACAACATCGCGGTGGGCCGTATCGAGCAGCACGAGGATCCGGCGCGCATCCTGGAGGCCGCGCGCAAGAGCCAGGCCGACGCGGTGATCGACCGGTTGCCGGGCCGGTACGCGCAGATGCTGGGACGCCGCTTCGACGGCGGACTCGACCTGTCCGGAGGCGAGTGGCAGCGGATCGCGCTCGCCCGGGCGTACCTGCGCGACGCGCAGATCCTCGTCCTGGACGAACCGACCGCGGCGCTCGACGCCCGTGCGGAGCTGGACGTCTTCAACCGTTTCGGTGAGCTGTCGAGCGGGAAGATGGCGCTGCTCATCTCGCACCGGTTCTCGACGGTCAAGATGGCGGACCGCATCCTCGTCCTGGAGAACGGGAAGGTCGTCGAGGAGGGCCCCCACGAGCAGTTGGTCGCCGTCGGGGGGCGCTACGCGACGATGTACGAGCTACAGGCCTCCCGGTACCGCTGAGCGCCTTCGCCGCGGATGGCACGGCAACATGGCGGCGTGACATCGGGGACAACTCGGCGTGACGGAGGCGTCATCGCGCACGGAGATTCTGGAGTGAAGTTGAAAACATCCAGCAGCCCGATGCAGAAGGCGCGCGCGGCGGCCCGAAAAGCGCGCTTCCCGTGCCAGGGCCGCCGCTAACCGGGAGAGGGTATGTTTCGCACGTTGTTGACCGTCACATTGGCGCTGGCCCTGGGCTGCGCCACGCAGGAGGAGCCCACGCCGGCTCCCACCGCGCCCCCGACCACTGCAAGGGCCGAGTCCGCGCCGTTGAAGGAGAAGGTGTCGCGGCTCAACGACCGGCTGCGCCGGGGCGAGAAGGCGGGACTGACGCCGCTGTTGCGCGAGCGCGCCGACGCGCTGGGCTCGCTGATGGACATGGACGCGGGCGCCGCGCTGGCACTGTCGCTTCCCGAGTCCGTGCGCGCGAGCCTCGCCCGGAAGCAGCCGGACGCGGTGCCGCTGCTGGAGGCGCGCGGGGACTTCGAGGGGGAGTTGGAAGTGCTCGTCGCGGACAACCCGGCGCGGACGGAGGCGCGCACGGAGCACTTCCTGCGCGTGAAGGGCGAGCGGCTCCAGGTGCGCTTCGCGAATGCGCCGTCCGGGGATTTGCGCAGCGGCCTGCGCGTGCGAGTGCGGGGCCTGAAGCTGGCCGCGCGGCTGGCGGCGGAGGACACGCAGGTGGTGCGCCAGGCGTTCTCCGCCACATCCGCGTGCCGCACCACGGGGGACCAGCGCTCGCTGGTCATCCTCGCCACCTTCCCGGGGCAGCCGCAGACGCTCACCGCGGAGCAGGTGCGCGAGGTGTTCTTCTCCACCACGCAGCGCTCGCTGACGCGCTACTGGCAGGAAGCGTCCCAGGGCCGCACCAGCGCCAGCGGCGACGTGGTGGGCTGGTACACGCTGAACCGGGGCTACTCGTGCGCCGAGTCGGACGCCATGCGCGTGGCCGCCATCGCCGCGGCCGACGCGGACGTGGACTTCCGGCAGTATGACCGCATCTTCATCGTCCACCCGGAGGCGACGGGCACCAATTGCTCCTACGGCGGCCTGGGCACGCTGGCGTGCTACACGCAGCAGACGCAGGACGGCCCCATCACCGCCTCCACCGCGTGGCTGCTCGCCGACTACATGAGCCCCAATGACCTGGGCGTGGAGTTGGTGACGCACGAGGGTGGCCACAACCTCACCCTGCACCACGGCAGCGCGCGCGACTTCGGGGCGGAGGCCCTGGGCCCCGTGGGCGCGCGGGGCACGCTCACCGAGTACGGCGACAAGTTCACCTCCATGGGCGACTGGAACCTGGGCCACTACGCGGCGCCGCACAAGGTGCGCGCCGGTTGGCTGGAGCCGAGCGCGGTGGCCACGGTGGACGGCACGGACGGCACCTTCACGTTGTCCCCGCTGTCCGCGCCCATGGGCAGTGGCCTGCAGGCGCTGAAGGTGCGCCGCGGCTTCTACGGCGACGGCTGGCTGTGGCTGGAGGCCCGCCGGCAGGTGGGCGACTACGACGTCAGCTTCTTCCCCTCGCAGGTCTACGGCGGCGCGTTGGTGCACTACGAGGACGCGTACACGGGCAGCTACACGCACCTGCTGGACTTCACGCCGCAGACGTCCGAGTGGTGGGATCCGGCCTTCCTGCCCGGCACGTGGACGGACCCGTACACCAACCTGCGCCTGTCGGTGGACGCCGCCACGCCCGCGGGTATCACGGTAAGCGTCCACTACGAGCCCGTGCCGTGCGTGCGCGCGCCGCCGACGGTGACGTTCGACACCTGGTACGACTACGCCGCGCCGGGCTGGCAGGTGGACAGCGGTCTCTCCATCACCAACAACGACACGGTGGGCTGCCCCACCTCCACCTTCGCGCTCTCCACGTCGATGCCCGCGGGCTGGCCGACCACGAACCTCCCCGCCAGCATCACCCTGGAGCCCGGCAATCAGCGCTCCCTCTACTTCACCAAGGAGGTGCCGCAGGGCACGCCGTACGCCACGTACACGGTGGACGTCACCGTCGCGCGTGACGGCGCGAGCATCACCGCGGAGGACACGCTGGATGTGATTGCGCCGTGCCAGCAGGCGCCCATCGAGGTGCGCTTCGACCGGGCCTCGCAGACGGTGAGCGCCGGGGACACGGCCGCCTTCGGCGTCACCCTCGTCAATCACGACTCGCGCGCGTGCGGGTGGTGGTACTTCGAGCCTGCGTCCATGCTGCCCGCGGGCTGGGCCACGGACTATGATCAGTTCGGCTTCGACATCGAGCCCGGCGGCTCGTTCGAGCTCACGATGTACAAGACGGTGCCCACGGACGCGCAGGGAACCTACGCCGTGGACCTCCAGATTCTGCGGGACGGCTATGTTGTGGAGACCACCGCCACGGCCTCCGTCACGGTGAATCCCTGCGTGCGCTCGGCGCCGACGCTCAGCGCGCTGCCGTCGACGGTGGACGTGGTGCCGGGAGGGACGGGGAGCTACACGCTGTCCGTCACCAACCACGACGCGGCGACGTGTGGAGGCTCCACATTCACGCTGGCGCTGGATTCGGACCCGTGGGGCTCGGTGTTCTCCGCGTCGTCGCTCACGGTGGCTCCCGGGGCCACGGCCACCGCGACGCTGACGGTCACCGCGCCTTCGAACGCGGGCGCGGGCAGCCGCTCCTTCGAACTGGGCGTGCTGCGTGACGGGGTGTCCGTCGGTGGCGTGCAGTTGGAGGCGCGCGTGGTGTGCGTGCCCCGTGTGCCGTCGGTGGGCTTCACGCCGGCTTCGGCCACCGTGGAGGCGGGAAAGCCGCTCACCATGACGATGACGGTGACGAACAACGACAGCACGGCGTGCGCCGCGAGCAGCTTCTCGCTGGGCGCCTCGGCACCGTCGGGCTGGACGTCGGGCCTGTCGCAGACGGCGCTCTCGCTGGCTCGTGGCGCGAGCGGACAGGTGACGCTCACCGTGACTCCTCCGCAGACGGTGTCCGGTCGCTTCCCGGTGAGCGGGACTGCTGCGCACACGGGCGCGAGCGCGGCGCTGGGCAGCTTCACGGTGGACGTCACCCCGCTGCCGCTGAAGGCCACGCTGTCGGTGCCGGCGCTCAGCTACAGGCGCAACGGTCTGGTGCTCGTCACGACCCTCGTGACGCGAGGAACAGGCTCCGCGCAGGCAAGCGTGCGATTCAGTCTGCTCCGTCCGGATGGCCTCACGGACGTGCTCACCGTGTCCACGGATGCCAAGGGCAAGGCAGGGTGGAGCTACGTGGCGCGCGTGCCCGGTGCGCACTCCGTCACCGCCACCGCCACGGCGGGCACGGAGACGGTCACCAGCAACACGGTGGGCTTCACCGTGCAGTGACGCGTCGGGTGTCCGTGTGGCGGGCGTTGCAAGGTGAGCGTGAAGCAGGAGGCCGGACTCCTGGGTTTGGAGCCCGGCCGATTGCTCGAGGAGAACGTGATGGCGGCGCCCTTCTCGACAGTGGGCACCAACTCTCGACGCCCGTCCTGGCGCTCCTGGCGGACGCGGAGCTGTGCCGTGAGGCGAAGCCCCGGCTCAGCCCGGCAGCACTCGCCACAGGTGCGGAATCATCCCCAGTGACCAGCTCTCCGCAGTGAGCTCCGCGTACGGGTAGCCGCGGCCTTCGAAGGGGATGCGAGTGCCGGTGCCGGACTGGCCGGGCACGCGCGTGAGGCGTCGCGCCTCACAAGAAACCGCAGCTGTTCGTCCGATGCTCCTTCGTCAGCCTCTGCGCATGTCGAGATGCGGGATGCCGTCCTCGTCGTAGATGTCGCTCACGGCCACGAAGCCGAAGCCCTCGTAGAAGCGCTGCAGGTAGGCCTGCGCCCCGATGCGCACAGGCGCGCCCGGAAAGCGCTCGGAGAGGAAGTGCAGTCCGCGCTCGACCAGGTCACGGCCCTGCCTCTGCCCGCGCAGCGCCGGCGCGGTGACGACGCGGCCGAGGCTCGCCTCGGGGAACTTGAGGCCGGGCGGCAGTGCGCGCAGGTATGCGCCCAACTGCCCCGTGCCCGGGACGCCCCCGAGCAAGTGGAAGCACTCGGCGTCCAGGCCGTCCGCATCGAGATAGAGGCTCTTCTGCTCCACTACGAAGACTTCGGAGCGCAGCGCGAGCAGCCGGTACAGCTCCTCGAGCGTGAGCTCGTTGAAGCGCTTCCACTGCCAGTCGAGAGAAGAGGGGACCATGGTGTCCTGTCACTTTATCCTCAACTGGGGGCAATCCCCCTTCTGGGGGAGAGGCACCTGCCCAATGGCGCGCTACAAGACGCGGGCATGCAGCACTTCGTCGAACGCACCTCCAGAACCGACTGCGAGGAACGCTCGAAATGCTGAGGGCCGTCCAGGGTTCTTGGTCAGACAGGCATGTTGAGGCGAGCCGCCTGGTAGAGAAGGTCCAAGCGGTTGTCGGCGCGCAGCGTGGCGAAGATGTTTTTCACGTGGCTCTTCACCGTGTTGCGGGCGATCCCCAGCTCCTCGGCGATTCGCTGGTCGTTCCAGTTGCTGAGCATGCCCATGGCGACAGTGACCTGGGTGGGGGTGAGCTGGCACTTCATCTGCTCAGGGAGCGGGATGGATTGGGGGAGTTCGTTCATCATGAGGGCCCATTTCCGGGGCCCCTCGGGGGCACGCAGTTGGATGAACCGGACCACGCGGGCGCAATTCCCGTGCATGCGGACCCAGGAGTCCTTGTCGAGCCGGGCATCCGGCGTCATGCGCAGCAGGGCGTCCAACTGCTCCTTGAGGGGGCGAGGAATGCCGGACGAGTGGAGGTCGGAAGGGGCGAACCATCGCTCCAAAAGGACGGCGGCGTTCGGGGAGCGCAGCACCTCGCGGTGGGGTGGCTCCACGACGAGGATGGCGCCATTGGGGCGGCGGTAGAGCTCCTCGAGGATGTTGGCGTAGGTGGCGAGGCCCTCGGTGATGCCGCACTTGCGGATGGCTTGGGTCAGGTGCCGGGTGATGCTCGCGAGAGCGTCGGCGTTCTGAGCGGAGAAAGGCCGTGGCAGGTGTCTATAGAGCGCGAGGGCGGCGAAGACGCCGGGGCGGATGGTGAGGAGGACGGCCATGATGTGCTCCATGGGTGGCCCCAACTCAATGCTGCGTTGGCGGATGAAGCTCCCCTCGAACTCCTTGCGGGACATGAGCTGCGATTCGCGGACGACCCAGTTGCGCCGTTTGAAGATGGGCTCCCGGAAGAAGTCATGTTTGATCACCTCGTCGTACCGCTCGAGGATGGGAAGGCGATGGCCCGGAACGTGCCATTCGTTCCCTGGCGATCGCCCATCCTCCATGAGGCACAGCGCCATGGCGTCGGCCTGCGCGAGTTGGAGGAGGTGGGGCCGGAGTGCCTTGAGGGCTTCAGGAAGGCTCAGCGGGTCATGGAGGGCGAGGAGTGCCTCTTCCCTGAGCGAGTACTCGGCGGCAGTGAGATTCGGTAGACGGACCATTCACCCTCCTGGAGTAGGCCACCCCTCGATTTGTACGAGGTGACCTCTCATCCATAGCCACCGACTGAAAACCTGTCCCCCACTCTCCAGAGGGATTGACTGAGCCTGGCCAGGCTCAAGCGCGAGCGCCAATCTGAACGGTTGGAGCAATGGTGCATGACCTCCCGAATGGGAAGGCTACCATCGCAAATGCTCGCGCAGTGGGTCTCTTTCCTACAGCCGGAGTGACGCACCGGGTCCCTGAATCGGGTCAAGGCGCTGCGCGTCCGCCGATCTCGGGGAACCGCTCGTAGGTCCGCTTGAGCGTGTCCAGGTGGGCGGGGTTGTCCAGGTCGAGCGGCGCGTCAGTGAGCTGCACGACCCAGCCGCCCGATGCCGTGCGCCGCGCCCGTGAAAGCAGTTCGGCGTCGCGGGTCGGGTCCGGAAAGCCGAGGGCCTGCGCGGCGGCAGCGGACCAGTAGTTCAGCCACCCGAGGTAATGCGGAATTTCAGGCGAGCGGATGTAGTCCGGAAACCTAAGCGCTGGGAGCCCGCGTGGTGGGACACCCGGCTTACGCACCGGATCAATCGTCTGCTGCGAAATCTCGACGGCCGCGTTGGACGGCGTCGCGCGTCCCCAGAAAGCGCGAGCGCCTTCCCCTATGGCTGCCAGCACATCCGCTCCCGCCGCGATACCGGCTGCGTCCAGGTGCAGCGAACCGTGAACCTCCAAGTGCGGCGGGCTCCCTGCCGCAAGCCCGTTCGGATTCTCCCATCCGGTAATCGTTACCGGGCGGTTCTCGTCATCGTTGCAAAGGAACGGAAACCCGTTGTCCGCCCTATCTGAAACGACCCATTCGTCGCGGCGAGGCAACGCAAGAAGAACTTCCTTTTCAGAGAGCGTCCACTCTAGCCGCAGACCAGGAAGCG
Organism: Corallococcus sp. AB018; assembly: GCF_003986945.1. Classification (NCBI taxonomy): domain Bacteria; kingdom Pseudomonadati; phylum Myxococcota; class Myxococcia; order Myxococcales; family Myxococcaceae; genus Corallococcus; species Corallococcus sp. AB018. Next base: position 25,695 of record NZ_RAWR01000038.1, read on the forward strand.
CGCCTTCCATCCCGTGAACGATAGCGAGAGGTCGCCTGTCGTCATTCACGAGCGCAGGCGCATAGACAATGATGCCAAGTTCATTAGGAAGGACCGCCATGTTAGCACCAATCCATGACAACAATCGCGAGGGTGTTGTCCAGCTTCTCAATAGCGGCTTTGTGCGCAGCGCTTCGCACGCCAACAACAAACTTGTATCCACACGCCTCTGCAAGTCTTCTTTCGCGTTGCAGCTCCGGTAGCTTCACTCGTGCAAAAAACTGCTGGGAGCGCAGGTTGTGCTTGTCGAATTCATCAGTCTTGACGTCCCATAGAGTCCGCGTAACGAGCACCAGCGCGTCAAACTGCTTGCCATTAACAAGCACGTCCCAGCCGGGGAAGCTGTTCTGCGGAAGGAGGTCGGCGCAGTCGTTGTGCGGGTCATTGCCGCCACGATGCGGCACTGGGACGGGCCTGCACTCAGGACTGCGCTCGCGCTCCGGTGATCCGGGCGGCACCGGGGGGAGCCAGTCCTGACCCGCTGGCTCGGGCTTCAGCTTGGGCTTGCGTTGCACTTCAGCTTCCCGGGATGCCACCTGCGTTCCTCGTGAGGCCCCAGCTTCCTCGGGGTAGGCGTGCCGCAGCTCATACGCGTCCAGCGCCTCTTTGATGGCGACGCCGACCACCACCACGCCAAGTACGATCACGGCCCCCACGGCAATCTCAGGAGCCGCCAGTACGCAGAACCCGATTCCCACGGCAGCGGCGTCAGCGGAGGCGACCGTGCATCTTCCCGTGGTGTCGTGGAACTCGATCCGGTCATGGTCGAGGGTTCGATAGCACTTCTCTATCAGTACGGGCCAAGGCTGGGACGCTTCGCGGACAACGCACCGCCCGTCGTCAGCCCAGGGCAGTTTCGCCGCTCGAAGGAGGTTGGCAATCCTCGGGTTCTGGGGCACACGCTCTCTTGGGGACGGTGCCGACGTAGCGCACGCGGAGAGGATGAGCAGAATTGCGGCGCAGGCGCGGAATCGCATGGTCACGTTTCTTCAATCGAGCCAGCGAGCCATGGGAGCAGGGCTGGCCGCTTGTGGGATACTCCAGGACGAGACGCGGACATTGATGGGGCCTCTAGATTTCGGCGCTTGCAGTCGACGCCCCTTATTTTGCTGGCGCAAGAAATGTGACGATCCAGGCGGAGAATGACCCCCAATTGACTCCACGGAGCGCAATGAATGCGAGTTGATTTTTCGAGATTTCGCCCTGATCGATATCATCTGGAACAAGTGCAGTGTAGGTTTGTTGTGGTGCTTTCGAGTTGTCAGCAATTGTGATTTGCCAGAAGCGCATCGCTCCAGTTCCTCCGCCCCAGGGTTGCTGGTAGACGAACTGGCTGCTGACAAAGACGCTCGCCACGTTGCCGGCGTGCACCTCGATCTTGAGCCGAATGGTGAGGGGCCTGGGCGTCCATTTCGTGACGTAGAATGAGTCGAAGTAGCTCTCCCAGGTGTTCAGGGGCCCGTCAGCGGGCGACCAGTCGCCGCATGTACTTCCCAAAGCGCACGGGATCGTATGATGATAAATCTTTACGCATTATCTCTCGGCGATACTGAAGGCGAAAGGCTTCGGCGCGAGCTGCCTGTAGCTTGCTCTCAATTTGGCTGATGGCCTTGTGTGCAATTGAGGAGGCTGCGTCCAGCTCCTTCTGGGCCTGAACGAATTCGGGCGCGAATCGATCCCGTACTGCCAAGTCGGCGGCTTTCAAGCTCCCGTCGGCTTGGCGTTCGAGCACAGCAAGGCGCTCTCGCTCGCGCGCTACCTGAACTCGGACAGAATTGATCTCATCAGCGTTCTTTTGCCACATGCGGTCAAGCTCAAGCTCCAAATCAGCATGGAGCTTGGCGTACTTGCCGCGGATGTTCTGGGTGGCGCTCCCATCTAGCTTCGTGGGCATCATGGAGCGAGCCTGGCGCTCGACTGCTTGGCGCCAAATCCAGAGCGCATGCGCTCTGGCAGGACCGATGCCGTGCACGTGTTGCACCGCGTGCGGCGACGAAATGCTCGCGGCCGTGTAGAACCCCGCCATGTCCAATTTGTATTTTAGTGCAGCCTTGACGCCCGGGATGTCTGCATTACCTAGCGTTGCTCGATGCAGCGCGGTGGAGATGAACTGCTTTTGCAAGGCCTGCAGCGCATCGTTCATTTCCGATTGTTCGCTGAGCGTTACTTCTGCGATCCGCTGCTGCAGGCCAGAGATTCGTGCGCCTGAATCCCTTTGGATGATCCCGAGTCGGTCACTCTCAAAGAGGTCCACGGCTCGCTGTTCCTGCGTAATCTGCGCCCGCTCTGACTGGTGCTTTGTGTTATGTCGCTCCAGTTCCTTGGCTTTCCTCTTCTGGATTGTCTCTTCGGCCTTGCGATGTTGCTCGCTCACTACTGTGAACTCACTCTTCACGTGCCTTAATTCATTCGCGAGCGACGCAACGAGTGATTCACCCTTGTGCGCGTCTTTTTTTGCTTCATGAAGATTGCGGCGTGCCTGTGAACGAGCTTGGGCGGCTGGCTCTCGATGATGCTGAAAGAGAAGAAAAAGCACAATAAAGAGCGCGACGAATGGAACAGAGAAGAGCGCTAGTGCAGGTAGCGCCCCACCCAAGACTCCGATTCCGACCACGAGCGCGAAAATGACACTATAGGCCGTTATTACCTGTTCACTGGCCTTGCTCCCAACGAATTGAGCTGACGCTTTCGTGGGGGGCTCAACGAAGTCGAGGACCCAAGAAGCAGGAGCGTCGGCTGGGGTCTGCGATGAGGGAGCAGTTGGCAACCTTGGTGCATGGGCGGACTTATGATCACCCACCCAACTTGGAATGGCACTCGACTGAGATGTTGGCGGTGCGGTCTGAAGCAGATTGCCGTCAAGTGGGGGAACCTGACCGGCAGGAAGAGAGAGCAAAGTCTTGAAGAGCGCGGTGAGCGATCGAACACTTTGCTCTCGGGAGTTCAGGAGCGCGAGCAGTACCTTCGATTTCTCAGGCTCGGAGAAGTCGCGCTTACGAAAGAGCAGGCAGTCGTCGCCGCCTTTGAATTGGTCCCAGAGCTGCGGCTGGCTTGCGAGCGCCAAGATGGAAATGAGAACCACCCATGCGGAGAAGTTGTCGAGGTCCGGGCCAAAGAGGTCACCTCGCTTAGGGTGTTGGTAGTTGTCGTGTCCGCGCTCGTAACTCGTGGAGCCTGCCAACGAAGGCACGAACATTCCGTCATAGTCGATAAGACGCAGTTCACCGCCGACGATGAGGACGTTCCCGTGTTGAAGGTCTCCGTGGGCGATTCCGGACTGGCGCAGTGCCCGAGTCATTTCGACCCACTTGGTCGCCAGTGCAAGCAACGCCTTCGGGGAGCGCAGGTTTCGTTCAATGTGCGACCCAAGAGACTCGCCGTTAAGCCACTCCATCTTCAGGATGGGCAACCACTGGCCCCGTACCTGAATGCCCTTTTCGATGAGTGTGAAGCCCACCGCGTAGCGCAGCTTGGTTCCTTCGAGGTGCCTGCTTATTTCCGCGTAACGCCGCTTCTGGTCGGGGTGGATCGAACGTGTGAAGCAACGTACTGCCCATGACTGCGTGCCGCAGTTCAGCCGGTATACGGTCGCAAAGTTCCCGGACCTTGCTTTAGGGAATGGAAGTGCCGGACTGGTGAGTTCGGGCTGCCCGGATTTCAAATCCGGGTCGCTGAATACTTGGCTTGGATTCTGAACAGCCTCTTGGTACTCGCTATCGGTAGGAAGGGACATTGACGCTCCGTTAGAAAACGTCAATCCGCATCAAGGTCGAGTCGTCGTTCTTGAGCGTGCCTTCCCTGCGCAGTCGCGCAATCATTGCGTCGAAGGCCTCGGCTTGGTCCTTCGTGTTCAGGTCTCGGAGGACACGCCAAGGAGCGCGTCCTGCTTCGTCCTCTGCCATGAACCAACAAGCAAGGGCGTCGGTCATCAGGTACAGCGTATCGCTTGGCTCGCAGGTGCCTTCTGCGATGCGAAGGTGCTCTTCGATAGCTACCGAGTCGCCCAGGTTGCTCGGAAGCAAGAAGGGTGATGAGCCGAACTCAGATGAATGCTCCAGTGGGAAGCGAAACACGACGCGTTCAGCTCGCACTTGCACGAGACAAGAGTCTCCGACTGCTTGGGCGCGCCATGTCGAGTGCTCTTGCCCATCGCGACCAGTCCGAAGGTGCAGGCTTAGGAACGACGCGAACGCCCCATCCTGGGCCTTGACTGCCGCGTACCATGGAAGCTCTTTCCTCCCGACCTCGGCGGCCCATCGAGGGCGTGCGCTAGCCAATAGGCTTGGCACATCCATGGTGTCGTTGGACTCGAAGAACAACGACACGAGCAGTCGTGCCCACACGCCTGAAAACGAACTCTCAGTGGCTCCGTCAGAGATTGCGAAGCGAAAGGAATCGCCGGTTTTGCGCGCCGGTCCCTTCGAAGAAAACGAGTCCTCGTACTCGGCGACCGAACTTCCGGCCTTCTGCACCCAAAAGACTTCTTCGTTGATCTCCACTTCCATGCGTCACCTACCGCAGGTTGCTGGGCCGCGTGCCGATGTTCAGGAACTTGATGACGGCCACCATGTCCGCGTTGAAGACGAAGCCACGAGTACCATCGGAGGTCTTGATACCCTCCTGCTCGGCGGTGGTGCGCATTCCCGGCGTGAGTTGGCTCGACATTTGAAAGAGCAGCTTGGCGAACTGGTCAGGGAGCATCACCTCGGTGTCCGGGAATTCGATCGGCGTGCTCCTCCTTGAGGAGAGATGCACGTTAAGGAAGAGAACCTCTCCGTCGCTGCTTCGGAGCTTTCGAAGAGCTTCGGCGACGGCGGTGGGGTCGCCGTCGGTTGCTTCCCCGTCGGTGATATTCACGACGATGGGAGGAAATGCATCGGGGTGTTGGCGCAGCCATCCTTCCAGAATTTCCTTGGCGCGCGTGATTGCCTGACACATCGGCGTACCTCCATTCGCGACTGGCTCGAACCAGATCGGGAACCTGATCTTCTCCTTCAGAATGCCGCCCGCGCCATCATCGCGCTCGCGGGTGCGCTCGTCGATCCGAGCGGGCGAGTTTCCGACCTCGCTGATAAGCACCGTGTCACGACCCGCGAGCGAACCGCTGAACGCGGAACCGACGCTGGCTCCGTAACCGAGGACGCCGACGTGAAAATAGTCGCGGATGCCCTCCTCCTTTGCGCACTTGATGACCAGGTTCTGAAGGAGTCGGTTTGTTGCATCTGCAACGCCATCAGCCTTCTTCTTTTGCGATTCACCGCTGCCACCGAACGGGTCAGCCATTGATCCCGACTGGTCTACCAAGAACAGCAAGCACGTCGGGTTGCTTCTGCTGATTTCTGCCGAGTAAGCCACGACGACCCCCATGAAGGTTTCCCGCCGAGACGGCTGCGGTCTGGTGAACTTCCCATCAATCAATGGAGCTCTCAAGAGCCGAATGGACGACGTCCGGTACCCGCTTGAGCTACGACTACAGCGAGTCCTCCGCGTCGTTTCCAACAGGAGGCGAAGACGGAATAGCTGGATCGCCAGTCTTCAGGGTGTGCCGGGCACGAGGGGGGCGAACTCGTAGCCTCTACATTCGGGAGACCTGCCTCGGTCCATGTTCACCCAGGGGGCTGTGGGGTAGATGCCGGGCGGGCTGCCTCGGAATGAAGTGATGAATGGGTTCAATCTGCCCGGAGCAGTCCCCATTCCGGTGGAGCGCTTGGGGGTTGGCTCGTCACGCCTCATCATAGGCAGCACTCTTCTATAGGGGCGTAGTGCGCATGCGGGTTGAGATCCCCGTCCCGCTGGATGCCAGCCCGGTCGAGTGCGTACGTGCACCTGCTTCTCCCCCAGACGAAGTCCAGTGCGAACTCCGGCGAGATGATCCGCTTCACGATCTCCGCTGGACATGACGAGGGGCGTCACTGCTCGTTGTGCTTTACTCAAGGCGCTGATGGCCGGGCGCTCCCCGGCCCGGTGACGCCGACGCGGCGTCTGCTCGTCCCAAAGGACCGACCATGAAGAAGCTGCTCGTAGGAATGATGCTGGCTGTGATTCCGCTCGTGGGCTGTGGAGCGGAGGTCGACGGTCTGGCGGAGCAGGGCCAGATTGTCACCACGGAGGATGGCACCGAAATGGTCATCAAGCATCGCTCGGAGCCAGATATGGCTCAGTCCGGGGATGTGTCCTCCATGGGCGCGTCCTGTTGGGTCGTGCTGGAGTACTGCAAGGACCCGAAAACGGGCCGGCCGAACTGCGCGCAGACCCACTGCACCATGGACGAAGCGGTCACCGCCTGTAAGGCCCTCATCAAGAAGCATTGCTGAGCTGCGCTCCAGCCCCAGGGGCGTGGGCAGGCTCCAATGGGGGTATCCTGGGATGCCATATGTACATTCTGTCTGTGATCTGGGGATCTGCCATGACCCGGCGCATCGAAGTGGGGCTCTGATTGGCCAGTGGGCTCGTGACACGTGCCGCTTCTGCGCGCTCGGCTTCTGCGCGCTCGGCGTCTGCGCGGAGCATGGCCCCAGGGCCGGACGTGGGGGAGACGCCCAGCCCTCCTGTTCGACATCCGGAGGTCCCGCCTGTCCGGCAGCAGCAGGCGGGCTATCGGGTGCTCCCCATCGAGAAGCTCGACAACGGCGGGTGGCTGTCAAGGCTCTCGGCGGGGGCAGACAACTCCGCGCTGTCTGGCAATTGGGATGACGTCAAATACTTCTCGGACCTGGCGCGGCTGAAGCGCACGCTCCGCCCCTGACGAACCGTGACGGGAGAAACACCGCGCCATCTAGAGGCTGGAGACGCTTCGGGGCCAGAAAAGACCGAGGCCGGAAACCGCTGGGTCTCAGCGGCTTCCGGCCTCGGTCCTTCAGTGTCCCCGACGGGATTCGAACCCGTGTTACCGGCTTGAAAGGCCAGCGTCCTGGGCCTCTAGACGACGGGGACGTCGTCACTGCTTGAGTCGCGGGGGGCTCGAACCCCCGACCCTCGGCTTAAAAGGCCGGTGCTCTACCAGCTGAGCTAGCGACTCGCTATTCTTTTTTTGGCACCGGCTGCGGATCCGCCAGCGGCCCCGCGAGGCGCTTCCTACCAGCAGCGCCCGGGGAGTTCCACTGGCGATCGCAGGCGCCCCTTCCTGACACGCTCCGTCCCGCCCCTGGGTGAACATCCGCTCGCCGGGCACCCGCCGTCCGTCAGCGTCCGGCGCTATACACGGGGCATGGCCCAGGAAGCTCCCGAACCGCCCGACGACGCCGCTGAGGACGAAGAGGCAGGGGAGCAGGCCCCGTTCCGCCGCTACCTCACCCGCGCGGGCGCCGAGCGCATGCACCGCGAGCTGCTCCAGCTGCTCAACGAGGCCCGCCCCAAGGTCACCGCCGAGGTCTCCGCCGCCGCTGCCCAGGGCGACCGTTCAGAAAACGCCGAATACATCTACGGCAAGAAGCGCCTGCGGGAGATCGACCGGCGCATCCGCTTCCTCTCGAAGCGCCTGGACACCGCCACCATCGTCACCCCCTCGGAACAGGCGGACCGCTCGAAAGTCTACTTCGGCGCCACCGTCACCCTGGAGGACGAGGGCGGAATCCGCAGCACGTACCAGATTGTCGGTTCGGACGAGATCGACGCCGCCGGTGGCCGCATCAGCGTCGAGTCACCCATGGGCCGCGCGCTCCTGCGCAAGGCCCCGGGCGACACCGTGGAGGTGCGGCGCCCGCGGGGGGAGATTGAACTCACCCTGGTGGACATCCGCTACGACTAGGACGCTCCCATGCCCCGGACGCCAGAGCTCACCACCCATGCTCGCCGCATCTATTCGCGCCTGAACAGCGCGGACCTGGCCGCGTCCGCGGGGGAGTCCCTGTCCCTGGAGGACCTGGGCCTGGAGTCCGGCGGCGACCGCGTGGGCCTGGCGTTCGGCACCTACAGCCGCGAGGGCCTGGAGCACGCCCTCCGGGCCTATGGCTTCGCGCAGCGCCTGGAAGAGCGGGTAGGGCCCGTCGAGCTGCGCCTGTCCTGCCAGGACCCGTTCCAGCCGCGCATCACGCTCCTGAGCCGCCGCTATCACGCTGCCGTCGTGGACCTGTCCCTGCGTCAGGCCATGGGCGCGGAGGTCGGCTTCACCCGCTCGGCCGCGGAGGCGCCGCTGCTCTACGTGGACAGCCTCCTCCTGCAGCACCCGGGGCGCCCCTTCGACTGGAACCGTCCGCCGCTGCCGGGACAGCTCCATCCTGGACTCTCGCTGTCGCGCGACCTGCTGGAGCTCCTGCACCTCATGGCCCGCCGCATCGGCGCGGAAGGCGTGGCGCTGATGCCCGCGACCTTCTCCGCCGCGTGCGTCTACGAGCGGCGCTTCACCTTCGCGGACGGCGTCGCGCAGGGGCACTTCAGCGCCCTTCGCCGCGCGGGCCGCGGCTGGCCCCGCTGGATGCTGGCGTGGGCGGTGGAGTTGGGCTGCATGCGGGACGCGCAGGGACAGCCGACCCTCTTCACGCCCACGCCGATGATCAGCCCCCTGTCGCGGCGGGTGGCCCGGCGGCTCGACACGGGCGGTTGGCACAAGGCCTGGCGCCTCCACGCGAAGCAGGCGCTGTCGCTGGACGAAGAGGCGTTGCAGGCGCGCTTCCCCTGGGCCCGCATGCCTCCCGGCCCTCCGCCCGAAAGGGTGGTGGAGGTGCTCGGGTATGATCCGCTGGCGCCCGCGTCGCTCTTCCAGGACGCCAGCGAGCCCGCGCCGGCCCCGGTGCGCTCGGCCGCGACGTCCTGAGGGGCCCGCGGTAGCGCCCCGTTTCCGGAACGCCCGTGCTGTTTCGGACGGACCTTCGCGCTTTCAGACGGGAATGCGGCTGCTGGCCCCTCGTTCGGTGCCTATATTCAGCGGTGTTGGTCCTCCACGGTCGTCGCTCGCCGTCAGCAATCGCACCCGAACCAGGTCAGGTCGCGAAGCCCTCGATGCGAAAGAACTTCATCCTCGACACGAACGTCCTCCTCCATGACCCCCGCAGCATCTACGGGTTCAAGGACAACAACGTCATCATCCCCATCTACGTCATCGAGGAGATCGATCAGTTCAAGCGCGATCTCTCCGAACTGGGGCGCAACGCGCGACTGGTGGCGCGCTACCTAGATTCCTTCCGCGCCGAGGGCTCCTTGAAGGAGGGTGTCCCGCTGCCGCACGGCGGGATGCTCCGCGTGGCCTTCACCGACCGTTCGCTGCCGTCCTCCATGGCGGACAGCAACCTGGTGGACAACCGCATCCTCGCGGTGGCCCTGGACATGATGGAGACCGAGCCGGAGACCCAGGCCGTCTTCATCACCAAGGACACCAACCTGCGGATCCGCGCCGACGCCCTGGGCCTCTCCGCCCAGGACTTCGACACCGAGCGCGTCGAAATCACCGACCTCTACACCGGCTTCACGGAGCTGCTCGTCCCCACGGAGATGGTGGATCAGCTCTACAAGCCCGGCGGTGAAGTGGAGGTGCCGGCCCAGGACCGGCTCTTCCCCAACCAGCTGGTGCTGCTCAAGGACGAGCTCAACCCGTCCCACACCGCCATGGCCCGCTTCAGTGGCGCCAAGGCGCGGCTGGTACCGCTCGCGCGCAACAGCAAGGAAGGCACCTGGGGCATCCGGCCGCGCAACATGGAGCAGGCCTTCTGCCTGGACCTGCTGCTCAACGACGAGATCAAACTCGTCACGATCGTGGGCAAGGCGGGCACGGGCAAGACGCTGCTCGCCATCGCCGCGGGCCTGCAGAAGGTGACGGAGGAGGGGCTGTACCACAAGCTGTTGGTCAGCCGTCCCATCTTCCCCCTGGGCCGGGACATCGGCTACCTGCCGGGCAGCGTCGAGGAGAAGCTCAACCCCTGGATGCAGCCCATCTTCGACAACGTCGAGTTCCTCATGAACCTGAGCCGCGCGGACAAGAAGGCCGGGCGCGGCCACCATGAGCTCATCGACCTGGGGCTGATGGAAATCGAACCGCTCACGTACATCCGCGGGCGCAGCATCCCCAACCAGTTCATCATCGTGGACGAGGCGCAGAACCTCACCCCGCACGAGGTGAAGACCATCCTCACCCGCGTGGGCGACAACACGAAGATCATCCTCACCGGCGACCCGTTCCAGATCGACAACCCGTACGTGGACTCCACGAACAACGGGCTCGTGCACGTGGTCAACCGCTTCAAGAACGAGAAGATCGCCGGCCACATCACCATGGCCAAGGGCGAGCGCAGCATGCTGGCCGAGTTGGCGGCCAACCTGCTGTGAAGCGCCCAAGGCCCGCGCCTGATAGAGACGAGTCATGACCCAGGATGGCACCGACAAGACCGACGCCCCCGGCGAGGAGAAGAAGCCCCTCGTCGAGTACCCCTCCGTCTACGAGTACAAGGTGATGGGCAAGGCGACGGTCGAGGAGACGCCCGGCTTCGAGGAGCACGTGCGCTCGCTCTTCCGGCGGAAGCTGGGCTCGGAGGTCTCCCCGGACTCCATCCACGTGCAGCACAGCCGCAAGGGGAAGTTCGTGTCCCTGAGCGTGTCCGTGCTGCTGTTGTCCGAGGAGCAGCGCCGGGGCATCTACGCGGAGCTGCACCAGGATCCCCGCATCGTCTACTACCTGTGAGGCAGGCGGTGCGCGGGCGGATGCCCCAGGGCGCCCGGAGGCGGCCGGCGGCTGGAAGTCCGGCCGGGGTGCGTATATGAGGGTGGAATGAGTCCCGCTGAGCAATTCCCGCTGTACCACCCGCCGGGGGCGCAGCGCGCGTTCGGATCCGACGACGCCACGCGCCGCTTCGCCAAGGTGGCCCAGCTGGAGCAGGGCTCCCGAGTGCTGGTGCTCGGCTGTGGTCCGGAGGGCGGCGCCGCCGTGCTGCTGGCCCAGGAGCTCAAGTGCTCCGTGGTGGCCGTGGACACGGATGAGACCCTGGTGTCCCCCGTCCGCGAGCGCGTGCGCAGCCAGGGCCTGACGGATCGCATCGAAGTGCGCCGCGTGGCGCCGGACGCGCTGGGCATGCTGGACGGTCCCTTCCACGGCATCCTCGTGCCGGGGCGCGTGCAGTACCCGCTGGACGTGTCGCTGCGCGTGTTCCGCCCGCTGCTGGGCAAGCGCGGCCGCGTGGGCTTCACCTTCCCGGCGCGCGTGGGCCGCTTCACGCCCAAGCCCGTGCTGGACTTCTGGGAGAAGCGCCTGGGCGCGCCGCTGCTGCTGCCGCGCGAGCTGCTCCAGGCGCTGGAGACCTCCGGCTTCGAGCCGGAGTCCGTGGAGTCGCTGCACGACACGGAGCTGGACGCGCTCTACAAGGACATGGAAGCGAACCTGCCGGAAGGCGCCTCGCCGGAGAGCGCCACCTTCCGCGAGGAGCTGGCCCTGCACCGCGAGCACAACCAGCGGCCGGGCGTCAGCTACGCGTTCGCGGTGGGCCGTCGCAAGGAACCGGGTGAGAAGCCCCCGGCGTCGCGCGACCGCGGCTGAAGTCTGTCGGAGTCTTGATGCGTGGGGGAGGGCCCGGAGACGCGGGCCCTTCAACCGCCGGGACTACTGCACGCCGTTGAAGTCGAGCAGCTCGATGGACTCGGGCGCCACGGACAGCGTGACCTGCTCGCGGTAGCCGGCCGCGTCGCCGCCGACCTGGAAGGGCATGGGGCGCGCGAAGCGGATGGTGACCTCGCGGGCGTGGAAGTCGTGCAGGCCTTCCGGAGCCCAGCGGCCGTTCCACAGGCGGGGGAGGTTGGCCAGCACCTGCGTGGGCGACACCTGTCCCAGGCGCAGCTGCAGGAAGCCCCGGCGGTCATTCGCGTGGGGGAACATGCGGAAGCCGTAGCCGTAGAAGGGCATGGTGCCCGCGGCGGCCATCATCAGCTTGCCCCGGAAGAGCAGCGCGCCCGGCGCCAGCGGCCCGCCCACCGTCTGGCCCTCCGCGCCCAGGCGGTAGGCTTCCGACGGGCCGTTGACGACTTCGCACTCCACCAGCACGGAGCTGGTGAGGTAGTGCGGCACCGTCTTGAAGGCCACCGCGGAGAAGTAGCCGCCACCGCCGGACATGACCCGCTTGAACAGGCCCTTGCCCAGCGACTCCTTCACGGCGATGTAGTCGTTGAGCACCTTGCCATCCACGCCCAGTCCCGCGAAGGGCGCGCGCTGGCCGTCCACCAGCACCAGGTCCATGGTGCGCACGCTGGGGATTTCCGCCGCGCGGGCGCGCACCACGTCGTTGAGGATGCCGTCGCCCCGGGTGCTGGACGCGTTGACGAACGCCGCGATGCCGTTGCCCGTGCCCAGCTTGAGGATGCCGAAGCGCGGCGCGGCCTGTCCGGCGAACTTCCCGCGCGGGCCCACCTGCTGCAGCACCTCGTTGACGAAGCCCATGAAGGTGCCGTCGCCGCCGCCGGTGAAGACGGTGGGGTAGCCCCGCTCCAGCACCGTCTGCGCGATGCGCCGCGCGTCCAGCGGCGAGCGCGACAGGAACAGGTCCTCCTCCGGCACCACGTGCGACAGCAGCTTGACCACCCGGGCGTCCACCTTGCGGGCGTTGGCGTTCAGCAGCACCGCGACCTTCGGTTCGACGGACGGAAGCGCCGCGGGCGAGCGGCGGAAGTCCGTGGAACGCAGGGGCTGAACCAGCATGGACGACTCCAAAGGGGCGGGGAGCGGTATGACAGCGCTGACGCGGTTCGGACTGTGCACTTTTCTCGCCAACCCCTGACGCGTGGTGTCAGGCGGGCAGGTGGAAGTGATTCCGAGGGGTTGAACGGTCCGCTGGTGTCCAAAATGCCCGCCCGGTTGCTACCGCGGGGTGACGGCAGTGTAGAGCGCGTTACGCACCCGTGGCGCTCGGATGGCGTTCCGGTGACACGCGGTCGGCCGGGCCTGCGCACTGCGCTACGCAGCGGGCGTCATCACCTTTGCGCTGGGTGCCCGGGCCTACGGGAAACCCGTCCTCGCGTTTGACACGCCGGGGGGGGTGGTTACGTTGGGCTTACATCGGGATTTCGCAGGAAAAACGCAGTCATTTCCAGAGGATGGGAACCGTGGGCAAGATTATCGGAATCGACCTGGGCACCACGAACAGCGTGGTGGCGATCATGGAGGGTCGCGAGCCCAAGGTCATCGTCAACGAAGAGGGAGCCCCCACCACGCCTTCGGTGGTCGCGTTCACGAAGGACGGGGAGCGCCTGGTCGGTCAGGTGGCGAAGCGCCAGGCCATCACCAACCCGGAGCAGACCGTCTACTCGGTGAAGCGCTTCATGGGCCGCCGTTTCGAGGAGACGACCGAGGAAGCGAAGCTCGTCCCCTACAAGGTGGGCCGTGGCCCCAACGGCGACGCGCGCGTGGACATCGCCGGCAAGCAGTACAGCGCGCCGGAGATCAGCGCGCAGGTGCTGCTGAAGCTCAAGCGCGCCGCGGAGAACTACCTGGGTGAGAAGGTGACGGAGGCGGTCATCACCGTCCCGGCGTACTTCAACGACGCCCAGCGCCAGGCCACCAAGGATGCCGGTGAGATCGCCGGCCTGACGGTGAAGCGCATCGTGAACGAGCCGACCGCGGCGGCGCTCGCGTACGGCATGGACAAGAAGAAGGATGAGAAGATCGCCGTCTACGACTTCGGCGGCGGCACCTTCGACGTGTCCATCCTGGAGGTGGGCGAGAACGTGGTGGACGTGCTCGCGACCAACGGCGACACGCACCTGGGCGGTGACAACATCGACCTGGAGATCATGAACTGGCTGATCAGCGAGTTCAAGAAGGACACCGGGCTCGACGTCAGCAAGGACAAGATGGTCATCCAGCGCCTGAAGGAGGCGGCGGAGAAGGCCAAGATTGAGCTGTCCAGCGCGACGCAGACGGAGATCAACCTGCCGTTCCTCACGGCGGACGCGTCGGGTCCGAAGCACCTGAACGTGAAGCTCACGCGCGCCAAGTTCGAGCAGATGATTGGCCCGCTGGTGGAGCGTTCGCTGGAGCCGTGTCGCAAGTGCCTGAAGGACGCGGGGCTGGACCCCAAGGAGCTCAACGAGATCGTCCTGGTGGGTGGCTCCACGCGCATCCCCATGGTGCAGGAGGCGGTGAAGAAGCTGTTCGGCAAGGAGCCGAACCGCTCCGTGAACCCCGACGAGGTCGTGGCGCTGGGCGCCGCGGTGCAGGCGGGCGTGCTCGGCGGCGAGGTGAAGGACATCCTCCTGCTGGACGTGACGCCGCTGTCCCTGGGCGTGGAGACGCTGGGCGGCGTGATGACGAAGCTCATCGAGCGCAACACCACCATCCCCACGCGCAAGTCGGAGACCTTCTCCACGGCGGCGGATGGCCAGACGCAGGTGGAGATCCACGTGCTGCAGGGTGAGCGCGAGATGGCGGGCGACAACCGCAGCCTCGGCCGCTTCCACCTGACCGGCATGCCCCCGGCGCCGCGCGGCGTGCCGCAGATTGAAGTGACGTTCGACATCGACGCGAACGGCATCCTCAACGTCAACGCGAAGGACAAGGCGACCGGCAAGGAGCAGAAGGTCACCATCAGCCACTCGTCCGGCCTGTCGAAGGACGAAGTGAGCAAGATGGTCGACGACGCGCGCAGCAACGAGTCCGCGGACAAGGCGCGCCGCGAGCTGGTCGAGGTGAAGAACCAGGCGGAGAGCCAGTCCTACGCCGCGGAGAAGATGATCAAGGAGAACAAGGACAAGCTCACCCCCGAGGTGGCGAAGGCCGTCGAGGACGGTGTCGCGGAGCTGAACTCCGTCCGCGAGGGGCAGGACAAGGACGCCATCAAGGCGGCCCTCGAGAAGCTCCAGCAGGCCAGCTACAAGGCAGCGGAGGAGATGTACCGGGCCACCGGCGGCGCGCCGGGCGCCACGCCTCCTCCGGGCGCCGAGCCCTCCGCGGCTCCGGGCTCCAGCGCCCAGCCGTCCGCGAAGGACGACGTGGTGGACGCCGAGTTCCGCCAGTCTTGACGCCGTGAGCCTCCCGCCCCGCGGCGGGGGCTGAAGTCCCAAGGGCCGGTGCTCCGACGAGGGGCGCCGGCCTTCTTCTTTTCTCCGCGGCGGTGGACGGGTGTGCCGGACGCGGGATGAGGGCCGGGAGCAACCCCGCGAATTCACGCGGGAGCGTGTGGCGGAGGCACTGCAAGGGGAGGGTGGGTTCCTCGCTGTCCACCACGAAGGTGTCCCGCCATGTCCCGCATCGACTCCCTGCTGTCCGGCGTCCTCCCCGACCTCGCCGCGCCCGAGGGCGCATCGCTTCCCCTGGCCCCGCGTTTGGAGGCGCCTTCACGGACGTCGGCTGCTCCGGCCAACTCCGTGGAGGTGTTTCGGGGGACCGGCGCGCAGGCCACGACTCCCTCGAGGGCGCCGCAGGTGGCGCCCCGGGCGCGGGAGGGCAACGGCTTCGACTTCGGCGTGGGGGGCGCGTTCCCGCCGAAGCCCACGGGCTCCATCCAGGAGCAGCTGAAACAGGGGGCGCGGCTTCTGGAGCAGACCCAGGCCGCCGCCTTCAGCGTGACGTTGGACAAGGGCGCCTCGATGGATGCCTACGCGCGCAAGCAGCTGGGGCACCTGGACCCGAGCCCGCCGATTGCTGGCGCTCCCACGGCGCTCACCGACTACACCAGCACCATCCCCGGCGTGTCCGCGAGGGACGCCTTCGAGGCCTTCGTCAGCAACCCGGAGCTGCTCTTCGGGGCGGCGGGCATCTCGCTGCGGCCGGCGGCGAGCGCGCTGACGGATGGCGCCCGGCTGTTCCTGGAGGAGCAGGGGCCGCCGCCGGTGTGGGCGCCCATCGCCGTGAAGCTCAACGAGACGGAGCGCGTCGTCCACATCACCACCCTGGACGGACACCCGCTGCGCGGCACCAACCAGTTCGTCTTCGACGACGACGGCAGTGGCGGAACGCGCATCCGACAGTACTCGGCCTTCCAGGGCAGCTCCCCGGCGACGTCGGTGGGCATGGCGCTGATGGATCCTATTGAACGGCAACACGACATCTGGCGCAGCGTGCACGGACAACTGCATGAGATGCTCAAGCCGCGTTGACATACTGGGCGCAAGGGGACGCTGACGCATGACGACGCTCCAGACGACACCGCCGGGACATGACGTGGTGCTCTACGACAGCCACTGCCGCGTCTGCAGCGGCGCCGCGCGGGAGATGCGCAAGGTGGTGGGCGGGCAGGGTACGCGGCTGCTCTCGTTCCGCGACGAGGGCGTCCTGGACGCTTTCCCAGGGGTGAGCTTCGAGCGCTGCGAGAAGGCCATGCAGCTCATCCAGGCGGACGGCCGCGTCCTGGAGGGAGCGGAGGCCATCGTCCGCGCGCTGGGCCGGCGGCCGTTGGGGCGGCTGCTCTACGTGTACTACGTCCCCGGACTGCGGCAGCTGGCGGACGCGGTGTATGGGGTGGTGGCTCGCTACCGCTTCCGCATCGCGGGTCGCAACTGCCCCGACGGGGCCTGCGCGGTGCACTTCAAATAGGGGGAGGGGCGCGGGTAGCATGCGGCCTTCCCCGCATCCACCTCTGGCCCTTTAGTGACTTCGCCTCCTCCCAACCTGCAGGCCGCCCAGTCCTTTCGCCGCTTCTTCGGGGAGCTGAGAGAGACGTACCTGGAGCGGGAAACGCTGTTCACGCAGATTGAGCTGGCGCTGCTCTGCCGCGAGCACGTGCTGGTGGTGGGGCCGCCCGGGACGGCGAAGAGCGCCGTCGCCAGCGCCGTCCTGGGGCGCATCACCGACGAGGTGTCCGGCCTGCCGTCGCTGTTCTCCAAGCAGATCGCGGAGACGACGCTGCAGACGGACCTCATCGGTCCGGTGGACTTCAAGGTGCTCACGGAGACGGGGCGCACCGAGTACCTCACCGACGAGGGCATGCTGGGCGCGGTGCACGCGTTCCTGGACGAAGTTTTTGACGGCCGGGACATGCTGCTGCGCTCCATCCTCAACGTGATGTACGAGCGCGAGCTGAAGCACGGCCGCAAGGTGACGACCGGCCGCACCGAGTGCGTGGTGATGACGAGCAACCGGTACCTCACGGAGGTGCTCGCGCGCTCGCCGGAGCTGCTCCTGGCGTTCGCGGACCGGTTGAGCTTCATCAGCTTCGTGCCCAAGGCCTTCGCCCGGCGGGAGAGCCGGGCCGCCATGCTGCACCGTTTCGTGCACGGGACGCGGCCGGACCTGCGCGCCACGTTGACGCTCCAGCAGTTGGACCTGCTCCAGGACGCGGTGGCCCAGGTGAAGGTGCCCGGCCACGTGCTGGAGGGCGTGGAGATGCTCACGGACGCGCTGGAGCGCGCGCTCGTGGCGCAGGTGTCGAAGCTGCCGGACTACGTGCCCACGAAGTACTTCTCCCAGCGTTCGGTGGTGAAGGCGCTCTGGACGTTGAAGGCCGCGGTGGTGCGCGATCAGATCTACCGCCGCCCGGACCGGCCGCTCGAAGCGACCGTGGAGGACCTGGACGCGCTGCGCTGGTTCTTCCTCCTGGGCGGTCCTCCCGCGGCGGAGGCGGACGCGCTGCTCAAGGCGGCGGTGGACCCTCGTGAGCGGGCGCAGCTGGAGATCGTCCGGCTGGAGCAGCGCACCTTCGACGAGGTGCTGGGCAAGGTGCGGCAGGAGCTGGGCGGTGGCGTGGAGCGCGAGGCGACGACGCTCGCGGCCGCGGACGACGTGAACGCCGCGGAGGGCCTGAGCCGCAACTGGCAGGCGGGCGTGGTGTCCACCACCGCGCGCGGCGTGCTGGGCAAGCTGGTGCCCGGGCCTCGCCACGGTCAGAACCGGGCGCCGCTGCTGGTGGCGGCGCGTGCGCTGGTGGCGGCCCTGGAGCAGCGGCTGTCTCGGGGCATGACGGCGGGGCAGGGGGAGGGGCGCGGCGGTGTGGCGTTGCTCATCGCCATCCGCGACGTCCTGGAGCTGAGCCGGTCGGTTCCGGAGCTGAAGCCGGGCTACCCCGCGCTGTGCGAGTCGGCCGCGCGGTTCCTGGAGCAGGCGCTGGAGATGAGCGCGTCCGCGGCGGAGGGGCTCGCGTTCGAGGACAGCGTCAAGATGGAGTGGCTGGTCGGGCTCGCGGAGAACCTGGAGGAGGAGCTGGGCGTGATGGGCTCGCTGGCGGCGATGCTCAGCGAGGCGGTGCCCTCCCTCCACGAGCGGCTGCGCGACGCGGACAAGGACACTCGCCGCCGGGTGGTGGCCGCACTCCGACGCCGCGTTTCGGCGGCGTTCCCCGCCCAGGCGCCCCGGGGCCGCAAGGATCCGCTGGATGCGCTGTCCGCGGACTCGCGGCGGCTCACCCAGCTGGAGAACGCCCTGACGGCGTTGGATCCGTCCCAGGCGGGGTTGAAGCAGGAGCTGCTCCGGCCACTGAGCGTGGCGTACGCGCGCGAGGTGCTGGGCGCGACCCCGTTCGAGCGCATCGAGCAGTACGGCCGCGCGGTGCAGGCGGTGGCGGAGAACCTGCGCCGCGAGGGCGTGACGGCGGAGCCGGTGCTCGCCGAGTGCCGCGACCTGATGGAGAACCGCCTCCGGGAGCATGCTCGCGTGCTGTCTCGCGAGGTGGCCAGCCCGCCGCCGGCACCCAACGCCGTGCTCAATGGCGACGCGTACACCTACTACCGGGGCGAGCTGTCCGCGCAGGCCCCCGACGGCGAGCTGACCGCGCTCGTGGGCCTGGACGGACAGCTGATGGCGGCACGTCCCGCGTCCGCGTCCGCGTTCCTCTCCGACACGGTCCGCGCTGCCGTGGCCGAAGCGGAGCTGTCCTTCCTCCAGTCGCGCATCAAGTACCTGCGCAGCTGGCTGACCCAGTTGTTGTCCGCGCTGCCCGCCCCGGAGGCGCTCAACGGCCGTGCCGACGCGGAGCGCACCTTCGAGCGGCTGGTGCGCAGCCGCTTCCCCCAGCTCGCGCTCAAGGAGGGCGAAATGGTGCGGCTCAAGGCCACGCTGAACATGCTGGAGACGCTCCCGGGTGAATTGGGGGAGAGAGCGCGCAAGCTGTCCGCCCAGCTTCGCGGCATCGACGAGGACTTCGGACGCTTCAGCCGGCAGGTGCTGGAGCGGCGGACCGCGCAGTGAGCGCTGGGGCCATGTTCGGAAGGCGGCGCTGAGACGTGCTGGCGCGTCGGCTCACTCCCCTGCGGCAGCGCCTGGATGCGCTCCGCCAGCCCGTGGCGGCCCGTGGCGGCCCGTGGTCCTGGCCCTTCGGCCGCAAGCTGAAGGGGCCGGAGGACATGGGCCTGCCGGTGCTCGTGGCGCTCGACCGCGAGTTGGATCGCGTGGGCGTCCACACCGCCGCGGATGCCCGGCTGTTGCTCGCGCTGGGCACCCAGCGGGGCAGGGCGGGGGCGCTCGCGCAGGGGCTCGCGACGCGCGCGAACCAGGCCCTGGAGGAGTACGAGGAGTGCCTGCGCCTGGTGGAGAAGGCGCACCGTTCCGGCGAGATGCCTTCGGGGGCCCTCACCGCGCTGGACCGCGGCTTCGTGCGGCTGGCCCGCGCGGTGAAAGTGGCGGATCTCTTCAGCCGGCCGCTGGAGGCTCAGGGCGCTGAGAACGCGCCGTTCGAGATCTTCGAGCGCCCGGCGGGGACGACCCGGGAGCGGCCCCCGGCCAATGCGCGCCTGGCCGTCGCGGAGCTGCTGGCCGCTCGTGCTCGGGACAACGTCATCGACCTGGTGCAGAAGCGGCGCGACCTGGACCTGGCCCACGAGATGCTGCTTCGCCTGGGCACCACGGACGCGGATCGCGCGCGGAGCATGGCGCTGCGCACCGACGTGGCGGAGGCGCGCGAGCGGGTGCGCGAGGTGCCGCCCACGCGCTCCCTGGAGGCGCTGGTGCGCGGCGTGAGGAAGGCCGCCCAGGAGGATCCCCGGGAGGCTTACCGTTCGTTGCAGGGCCTCTACGAGCGCGCCATCGAAGCGGGAGACGCGGAGCTGGCCTCGGCGGCCCGGCGCGCGCTGACGCCGCTGCTTCCCCCGGAGTCCCGGCTGACGCGGATGGTGGAGGAGGCGGAGGCGGGCACGCGGCTGCAGTGGCTGGGGGAGGCGGATGCCGAGGCCGACTCCGGACGCGAGGCGGAAGACGCTCCGGACGAGCAGCTCGCGGACCTGGCGTTCTCACTGAAGCCGGAACAGCTGGCCACGTTCGACCTGGCGGCGGGGTGCGCGCGCTTCTTCGACGTGGAGGACGCGTTGTCGGAGGAGATCGTCGAGAAGGATGCCGCCGCCGTGCGGGCCGTCCCGCGCCAGGTGCCCTATCCGACGCAGACGATGTCGTTCGATACGACGGGCAGCCTGGATGAGATCCACCACTTCGTCATCACCGATCCACGGCGCCTGCTCCAGGACCTCGCGGGGCACCGGCAGCTCGTGCGCACGTACCTGGACGACGCGCCGCCCCCCAAGCCGCGCAAGGTGAAGCGCACCGCCGTGCGCGTCTACGTCTGTGACGCCTCCGGCTCCATGCACGGCGCGCGGGCGCGCTTCCGTGACGCGTTGATCATCGCGGAGCTGAACAACCTGCGCGTGAAGGCGCGGCGCGAAGAGAACTTCGATCCGCTCTACTTCAGCTTCTTCAACGACGTGCCCACGGAGCTGGCCCGCGTGGACACCGCCGCGGAGGCGACCCGGCAGATTGAGAAGCTCTTCCGGGACTCTCCCGCGGAGGGGCAGACGGACATCTCGCTGGCCCTCCTGTCCGCCTTCGACTCCATCCGCGCCGCGCAGGGGCGCGACCCGTACCTCGCTCGCGCCACGGTGGTGCTCATCACCGACGGCGAGGACCGCGTGGACCTGGACCTCATCCGCCGTACGCGCGCGCCCATGGGGGCCCTGGACATCGCGCTGAGCTTCATCTCGCTGGGAGAGGAGAACCCGGACCTCAAGTCCCTGGTGCTGGAGCAGCGCGCCGCGGGAGGCCGCGCCTTCTACCACCCGCTCTCCGACGAGGAGATCCGCTGGGCGCGCACGGAGTTCGACACGCCCTGGCGCACGCTCCTGCCTCGCGACGTGCCGGCCTCGCTGGAGGCCCTGGAGGCCCTGGCCCCGCACCTGGACGCGCTGGAGGCGGTGGCGGCGGGCCGCGCGCCCGGGGCGGGCGTGGCCGTGGAGGCCTCGTTCGACGCGCTCTTCCCATCCACTCCCGCGGCGTCCACCGTGCCGGAGACGCCCGGGGCGGAGCTGGTGGCGCGGGTGACGGACATCCTGGAGGCGGTGGGCGAGGCCGCGTCGCTCGCCTCCGCGGACCGGCGCGCGACGGAGAGCGTGGTGCTCCTGCAGCACCTGCTGTCCGTCTACGGACTCACGCCCGCGCGCTACCTGGCCGTGCTGTCCGGCGGAGGGCGTCCGGTGGCCGAGGCGTTGGAACGCGTGCGGTTGCTCTGCCGCCCGTTCGGGTAGGCTTCAAGGCACGCGCCATGTTCGGCTTCCTCAAACGCAAGAAGACACCCGCGGCGCCCGTGGACCCGTTGGCCACGTTCGACCGGCTCATCGAGGACCTGGAGCGTCAGGCGGCCGAGGTGCGCAAGTCCGCCGCCACGCTGCTGGCCCTCAAGGGCGAGCTCTCCCGGGGAGTGACGCGCTACACGGCCCGCCTGGGCGACATCGCTGGACGGCGTCAGACGGCGCATGACCGGGGAGACGCGAAGGGCGTGGGCGTGCTGGAGCGCGACCGCGTGCAGACGGAACGCCTGTTGGAATCCACGCGGGAATCGCTGCGGCGCGCGGAGCGGGACTCGGCGCTGCTGCTCGGCGCGGCCGGCGAGCTGGGCGAGCGCGTGGTGGACCTGCGCATCGAGCGGGAAAGTGCATCCGCGCGCATGGCCGCGGGTGGTGTCGTCACGGAGGCACTGCGCGAGCAGGTGGAGCGCTTCGACCGGGTGATGGCGCTGGATGCGGCGCGCGACGAGGTGGAGAAGGCGCACGCCCTGGCGGACATCTACCGCGAGGAGCACCAGCCCCACGCCGCGCCCGAGCGCGTGAAGTAGGGCAGGGCGCTCAGGTCCGCCGCGCTGTCTGGTGCAGCTCCAGCACGATGTTGCCGCCCTTGAAGAGCCGCACCGCGCCGGAGGTCTGGCTCACCGTGAGCGCGATGCAGTGGGTGGAGGACGTGATGCCCGCGGAGGCCGCGTGGCGCGCTCCCAGACCCAGGGGAATCTTCACCGTGTCGTCGTTGGCGGACAGGTAGCGGCCCGCGGCCAGCACCACGCCGTCCTCGCGGATGACGAACGCGCCGTCCAGCACGGAGAAGTTCTTGATGGCGTCGCGAATCTTCGGGTCGAGCACGTTGCGCTCGGACTCCGACAGGCCCTGGAACGGGTTGATGGTGAGCTGCCGGCTCTTCTCCAGCACGCTCGTGTGGTCGCCAATCGTGATGATGGTCCCGATGGGGTGGCCCTCGAAGCCCTCCTGGCCAATCTGCAGCGCCAGTTGAATCAGCGCGTCCACCACCTGCGAGTTGAACTCCTCGCCCAGCTTCACGCCCTCGATGGCCAGCCGGTCGTCCAGCGATCCTCCGATGCGCATCTGCATCAGCATGTCCGGAGCGCGGCCCACCTTTCCCGTCATGCAGAGCACGAGGTCGCCTTCCTTGAACGCTCCCTGGGACAGCGCGGAGACGAGCGCCACCTTCACGCGCTCCGTGCGCGAGTAGTCATACGCGGGAATGACGAGCGCGCGGGCCTTCTTGCGCAGGAGCTCCTGCGCCAGCGGCTCCAAGGTCACTGCGTACACCAGCTTCTTGCGTGCGGGCTTACCCCGGAGGTCGTCCGGCGAAATGGGCGTGTCGCAGATGTAGAGGAAGTGGTCGACGTCGCTTTTGGCGGCCAGGGAGAGCGCCGAGCGCAAGAATTCCCGATCGAACTTCGTGTTGTCGCTCAAGGCGCCCCTCGTGCACCCACGTTTTAAAGCAGGTCAGCTTGACACTGGGAACTGCATGAATAAAGCTTTCGGGCCCTTTTTTTCGGGGTCAGGCCCCCTCTACCCGTCCAACGGAGCCGCAGGCTGTGAACCAGAAAGATCTCAAGCGTTACAAGAAGATGCTCGAGGACAGCAAAACGAGCCTGCTCGAAAGCGCGAAGAAGACCCTGGTGGAGGAATCGTCCTTCGACACGGACGACCTGCCTGACGAAATCGACCAGGCCGCTTCCGAGTACACCCAGTCCATGGTCTTCCGTCTGAGGGACCGCGAGAAGTTCCTCCTGCAGAAGATCGACGGCGCCCTCAAGCGCGTGGAGGACGGCACCTTCGGCATCTGCGAGCGCTGCGAGGAGGACATCTCCCCCAAGCGTCTGGATGCGCGTCCGGTGACGACGCTCTGCATCCGCTGCAAGGAAGAGCAGGAGAAGAAGGAGAAGTCCTACGGCTAAAGGCCGTGGCTTCACCGGGCCGCACGGGGCTCCGATGCCCGTGCGGTCCGCGCCTGTCGAGCGAAGCGCCGTTGCTTCAGGCCGCCGCGGGCTGGATTTCCACCCGCAGCAGCTGACGGCCGATGAGGAAGTGGTCGCCGTTGTCGACGAAGGTCGGCCCCGCCAGGCGGATGAAGGTGCCGTTGGACGAGCCGACGTCGCGCACCATCAGCCGGTCCCCGCGGACCTGCAGCAGCGCATGCCGCCCGGACACGAAGCCGTCCGTGGGGAAGGCGATGTCGCCCTGCTCACGACCCAGCAGGTTGTCGCCGTCCTTGAGCGGGAAGGCCGCGCCGCGCAGGCCGCCCTCCAGCAGTTGGATGAGCCGCAGCCGGTAGCCGGGATCCGGCGAGCCCCACACCTGCGTGCCGCCGGGCCCCAACGCCGCGGCGGGGATGGGCTCCAGCACCATGCGCTGACGGCCCAGGCGCAGCTCACCGCCGGCGGGCAGCTCGCGCTCATTGCGCAGGCGCACGAAGACGCCGTTGGCTCCGCCCACGTCCTCGATGGCGAGCCGGGCGCCGGAGAAGAAGAAGCGCGCCTGCACGGGCATGATGAACGGGTCGTCGTTGAGCGCGATGTCCGCCTGCTGGCCGCAGGTGAGGGTGTCGCGCTGCATGCGCACGAGCGCTTCAGGGCCGCCGTCCGCGCGCACCACGCGGATGGACACCTGTGGGCGCGACGAGATGTGCGCCACGGCCATCACCATGGTTCCGGAGCGCAGCGCCGAGCCGCAAGCTCGGCAGACAGTGGCATCCCGGGAATTCTCGGTGTCACAGCGGGGGCAATAGTCCACGGCGTCCATGCGAGTTGCCCTTCTAGCAGGCCCGAGCCGCGTTGGGGGGCCCGACAGCGTACGGCTTGCCCCCACCCGAGGGGCATGGTGAAGTCCCGGGCCCACTGACTGGACGCTGACGTGTACTGCCCTTCCTGCGGCGCCGACGCCGAAGACTCCTCCCGTTACTGCCCCGCCTGCGGCGCGACGCTCCTGCGCTCGGCGGAGGGCGGCGACGAATACGTGGGCAAGACGATTGCCTCCAAGTACCGGGTGGAAGCCCTCATCGGCGAGGGCGGCATGGGCAAGGTGTACCGCGCCCGGCAGCTCGCGTTGGACAAGGTGGTGGTGCTGAAGGTGCTGCGCCACACGCTGCTGTCGGACGAGCGCACCGTCGCGCGCTTCCAGCGCGAGGCCAAGGCCGCCAGCCGCCTGAACCACCCCAACTCCATCAGCGTGCTGGACTTCGGCCAGGCCGACGACGGCGCGCTCTTCATCGCGATGGAGTACGTGGCCGGGCAGGACCTGCATCAGATCCTCAGCCGCGAGTGGCCGCTGGGCGAGGCGCGCGTGGTGCGCATCGCCCTCCAGATCCTGAGCGCGCTGTCGGACGCGCACGGCGCGGGCGTCATCCACCGGGACCTCAAGCCCGAAAACATCATGGTGGAGCAGCGCCGCAACGAGCCGGACTTCGTGAAGGTGCTGGACTTCGGCATCGCGAAGATCACCGACTCGCAGGACGAGGGCCCGGCCCTCACGCGCGCAGGCTTCGTGTGCGGCACCCCCGAGTACATGTCGCCGGAGCAGGCGCGGGGCGCGGTGTTGGATCACCGCTCGGACCTGTACGCGGTGGGCGTCATCCTCTACCAGCTGACGACGGGCCTGCTCCCCTTCGAATCCGACTCGGCGGTGGGCTTCGCCACCAAGCACCTCACCGAGGAGCCGCCCCCGCCCACGCGCCGCCGTCCTGATGCGCGCATCTCCCCGGGCATGGAGCGGCTGATCCTCCGCGTCCTGTCCAAGGACCCGGATGACCGGCCGGCCAACGCCGGGGCCTTCAAGGCGGAGCTGCTCGCCGTCGACAAGGAGCGCCGTCGCGGAGGGGCCGCCGCCAACGACACGGGCGGGCGCCGTCCCCAGGCCTCTGGCGTGCTGGCCCCCATCCCGCGCAAGTCCCAGGCCGCGCACAACGCCGCCCGCAACAACACGGCCTGGAACGACGTGACGGTGGAAGCCACCGTGCAGGGCCTGCCGCATTCGCGCACCCCTGTCTCCGAGGAGTCCACGCTCGCGCAGGAGGGCACCCGGACCTCCGTGGCCGCGCCCGCCTCCGGTGGCGGCGACGGCATCATCCTCTTCTTCAAGGCGCTCACCACCGTGCTGGTGCTGGGGGCGGTGGGCTTCTTCGTCTACTACTTCGGCATTGGCGCGGGCAGCGGCTCCGAAGGCAACCAGTACGTGGCGCCGCCCAACGCGCCCCGGTTGCTCACCTCCGGTTCGGATCAGCCGGACTACCTGCGGCAGATCCCCAGCAACGCGCGCAACGTGGACAAGGCGCGCAAGCTGACGCAGGACGGGGACCGCGACGTGATGGCCGGGGAGCTGGGCCGCGCGACCTCCAGCTACAAGGAGGCCTTCAACTTCAACCCGGAAGCGGAGCTGGCCCTCAAGCTGGGTGAGCTGTACTGGCAGCGCGACAACACGGACGAGGCCCGCGGCTGGTGGGTGCGTCACCTGACCGACATGCCCGACTCGCGTGCGCGCGCGTACATCGAAGTCCGGCTCGGCAGCCCGGTGGCGCGCCCCTCGTCGCCCTGAGTGCCGGTAGTACCCGGCCCGGACCGACTCGGCCCGGTGCCGCGCGGGCCGCTTCCCGTCAGCCCAGCGTTTCGACCTGCATGACGTGCTGGCCCAGGCGGACGCGGTCGCCCGGACGCAGGGGGCGCTCCGTCGCGGGCGGGATGCGCACGAAGGTGCCCAGGCCGCCGGAGAGGTCGCGCAGCATCGCGCCGGTCGCCGTGGGGCTCAGCTCGCAGTGCCGGCCGGCGAGCCCCTCGTCATTCGGGTACGCCAGGTCGCAGTGGGCCTGTCCGATGGTGAGCAGCGCCGCGGCCGTCACCACCGCGCGGCCCGCCCTGCCACCCATGTGAACCTCTTCCACGCCGTACAGCGCCTGGCCGAGCGGCGCGGGCGAACCATACGGGGTGGGCCGGCCCGCCACGGGCGCGGGGGACTCCACGCGGCCGGTGAAGCGGAACAGCCGTTGGCCCGCGCTGAAGAGGGCACGCGGCGCCAGCGGCTCCGTGCCGGCGAAGGTGACGTAGACGCCCGACGCGCTCGACTCGTCGCGCACGTAGAGGGCGCCGTCCTTCACCAGGAAGGTGGCGTGCAGCGGCGACACGAAGACGTCGTCCGGGAAGAGGATGGCGCCGCGCTGGCGGCCCACCACGCAGCCCGTCACCGGCAGCTTGTAGCGCTGGCCGCGCGTCGTCCCGGCGATCACCGCCAACCCGAAGCGCGACGCCACGGGCGGAGGACGCGCCGTGGCGCCCGTCGTCGCGGGAGGCGTACCCGCCGGAACCGGCGCCGTGGCTCCCGTACCGCCGCGAGGGGGCAGGGCGTTGTCCGGCACGGGCGGAGGCGGGCGGGTGTTCGCGGGCGGCAGGGCCGGCCCGTAGCCCGCTCGGGGAGGAGGCGGCGTCCCCGTGGCCGGCGGCGCGGCCCGGCGGGCCTCCACCATCAGCCCCTGGGCGG
>NZ_RAWR01000390.1:0-3949 GCF_003986945.1 Corallococcus sp. AB018
GGGGGCCTCCGGGTGCTGTGCCTTCGCGGCCTGGGCCCGCAGCGTGTCCACTTCCTTGCGCAGGCGAAGGACCTCCGCGGAGAGCTGGGCGTAGGAGTCGCGCACCAGCCCGTTGAACACGCGCTGCCGGCCCAGGGTCTCGTTGATCAACACCTGGCACGTCTTGCGGAAGGCCCACTTGGCCAGCAGCACCGCCTGCCCCATGCCGGCGCGGTGCGTGTGCAGCGGCAGGGCCCGCGTCGTGTCCGCGTTCTCCTCCAGCGCGTGCATGTTGAAACTCAGCGGATCCACGCGCGGCTCCACGCCGTCCTCCGGCACCTCCGCCGGTTCCGACGTGGGCAGCCCGCGTACGCGCAGCCGCTCCTCGATGCGGGCCACCAGGGCCCTCGTGGGAATGTCCCGTCCGAGCAGCTTCATCGGTGTGTCTCCTCCACGATGCGCGCCATCTCTTCCCGGTACGCCGCGACCACCTGGGGCCACGTGTGCCGTTGCGCGTAGATGCGGGCCCTCTTGCCCATCGCGTCCCGGGCCTCGCCCACCTCGCGCAGCCCTTCCACGAACGACGCAAGCCCCCGGTACACCCGGCCCGCGCCACTGCGCTCCACCTGTCCCACGAGCACCTCCGAGTGCCCGTTCACCAGCACCGGCGTCCCCTGCGCGAACGCCTCCAGCGTCAGGAGCGACAGGCTCTCGAACTTCGACGGCACCACCACCGCCAGCGCTCCCGCCAGCGCGTCGTGCTTGTCCTGCTCGGAGATGCGCCCCACGTGCCGCACGCCCTCTCCGCTCACGTCCATGTGCGCTTCGCCCGCGAGCACCAACTCCGGCGCGTCCTGGTAGCGCTCCCGCAGCTGGCGGTGGAACTTCAGCAGGTCCGGCACGCCCTTGCCCGGCTCCAGCCGGCCCACGTAGAGCAGGTAGCGGCCGTGCACGCCGTACTTCGCCCGGAAGCGGTCGGGCACCGACGGCAGCGCGTCCACGCCCACGCCCACCACGCGCGCCCGCGCATGGTTCGGGTGGAAGCGCCCGAGCATCTCGACCTCCTCCGGCGTGTTGCACATCAGCACCCGGGGACGGTTGAACACGTCCCCATAGACGCCGAAGCGGATGGGCGGCTCGTCATGCGCGGTGGGCACCAGCAGCGCGCGGTCCGACACCAGCGGCAGCCCCCACGCCGTGGGCGCGTAGAGGTACGTGAAGAACAGGTAGCCGTCGTACGTGTCCTGCGTGGTGGCCAGGTGCTCCATCAGCCCGGGGCTCAGCGGGCCCTGCTCGGCCACCCACTGCTCTTCACGCAGTCGCTCGTTGCCGTGCCCGAACACGTGGCGCGACATGTCGTTGAATGCGTGGATGTTGCGCGTGCGCGTCACCGGGAAGCGCAGCACCTTCGTGCGGCCAAAGCGGTCCTCGCCGGGCGGGAAGGTGTTCTCCCACGTCAGGTGGTTCTTCGCGCAGGTCGTCACCACCGTGACGTCCCAGTGCGGCGCCAGGTGCTCCGCCACCTGCGCGGCGTGGCTCTCCGCTCCGCCCGTCACCTCGCCAAAGCGCTGCACCACCAGCGCCACGCGCGGCCGCTTCGCCGGGGCCTTGCGCGGACGGGGCGGCGGCGCCACCACACCCTCCAGCGCTCGCGTGAGCGACACCTGCGCGGCCGTGGGGGAGAAGTGCTGGAGCCGGCGCGCCTGGCCGTCGAGCACCGACTTGCGCAGGTCCTTGTCCTCGCACAGGTCCACCACCAGCTCCGCGAGGAACGCGTAGCGCTTCTGGTCGAACGCGATGCCCGCGCCGCCCAGCGTCTCCGGCACCGCCGCCGCCGCGTACGCGAGCACCGGCACTTCGGAGGCCATGGCCTCGATGATGGGCACGCTGAAGCCCTCGTGCTCGCTCATGGAGACGAACACGGACGCGGAGCGGTACACGGCCACCAGCTCCGGATGCGACAGGCGTCCCAGGAAGTGCACTCCGCTGAGGTCCTTCATCTCGCGCTGGAGCGACTTGAAGTAGCGGCTGCCCGGCTCGTAGCCGCCGACAATCAGCAGGCGTGCCTGGGGACGGATGCGCAAGAGCTCCCGGTGCAGCGCGAGCAGGTCCTCGAAGCGCTTGTGCGGCATCACCCGGCTCACCGACACCAGGGTGGGGCCGGGCCCGGCCAGCTCCGCGAGCTTCGCCGCATCCGCCACGGACGCGGCGAAGCGCTCCTGCTCGATGAAGAGCTGCACGGTGTGCACGTTGCGGTGGCCCGCGACGCGCAGCTCCGCGCTGTTGTAGTCCGAGTCCCCGATGGACACGTCCAGGAAGGGCGCCATCGCGGCCACCTGCGCGCGGCCCGCCACCAGCGCGTGCTCCAGCGGCGTGTCCTGGTAGAAGCGCGCGGGGCTGATGTTGTGGAACACCACGCCGCGCTTGCAGTCCATGTGCATCAGCCGCCCGCTCAGCGGGGACGCGATGCCGTGGTGGTACAGCACCAGGTCATCCGGCTTCGGCTTCAGCGTGAAGACGTGGCGGGCCAGGCCCTGCAGCCCTCCGGCGACCTCTTCCGCGTAGATGTCTCCCACGTGCCCCATGCGGCGCAGCAGGAGTTGCAGGTGCAGCGCGGCCTGACCGGAGGCGTCGCCGGGGCCGAAGCTTGGGATCAACTGATGGACCGCCATGGAGGGCCGTGTGTACCACACGGGCATGGTATGAGGCGGCCCGTGTCGACCCCCGGACCCATCGCCTTCGACGCCACCCTGTGGGACGAGCCCACCACTGGCATCGGCCTGTACACCCGTTGCCTCGCGGAGGCGCTCGAAGCCCAGGGCGTCCGGCTGGACCGGATGGGCGCGCGCAAGTCCGGCGAACATCCGCGCGGCGTCCAGAAGCGAACGTCGTGGACGCTGGCCACGCTGCCCCGGCTGCTCAAGGCCACGCCGCCGCCCGTCTACCACGCGCTCAGCAACTTCAACCTGCCGCTGCGGCGCACGCCGGGCACCGCGTACGTGCTCACCGTGCACGACCTGGTGCCGTTGGATTTTCCGCACACCGTCTCCGCGCCGTACCGCTGGCAGTTCCGGCTGTGGCTCGCGCGCAGCCTGATGCTCGCGGACCGGCTGGTGTGCATCAGCGAGAGCACGCGCCAGGACCTGCTGCGCCGCTTCCCCCAGGTGGAGCCGCGCACCGTGGTGGTGCACAACGGCGTGGACCACGTGAACGCGACCCCTCTGAACGAGGCGGACGAGGAGTTCCTCCACGCGCTCAACCTGCCGAAGGACTACGTGCTGTACGCGGGCTCGCTCGACGTGCGCAAGAACGTGGAGCTGGTGCTGGAAGCGCAAGAGCGGCTGCACGCGCGCGGCCGGTCCTTCACGCTCGTGCTCGCGGGGCAGGCCTGGTACGGCTCCGGCAAGGTGGAGACGCGCATCGAGCGGCTGCGCTCGGAAGGCCTGGACGTGCGGCCCCTGGGCTACCAGACCCCCGCCATCTTCTACGCGCTGATGCGCCGCGCGGCGCTGTTCGTCTTCCCGTCGCGCTACGAGGGCTTCGGACTGCCGCCCCTGGAGGCCATGCGGCTGGGCACGCCCACGGTGGTGTCCACGGAGGGCTCGCTGCCGGAGGTGTGCGGCGACGCCGCGCCCGCGGTGGATCCAGACGACGCGGAAGGCCTGGCGGCGGTCATCGACCGGGTGCTGCGTTCGCCGGAGGAGCGCCGCGCGCTGTCGGAGGCGGGCCAGCGTCAGGCCGCGAAGTTCACCTGGGCCCGCACCGCGGAAGGGATGCGGGCCGCTTACGATGCGGCGCTGCGCCACCGGTAGGCGCCCGTGGTCAACCGGCCCGTGAAGGGCCTCCTGGAGGAACATGCGACTGCTCGTGTGGAGTGGAATCGTCTGCGGAATGCTGCTCGGGTGCGCGGGGTCGAACGCGGCGCGCAAGGACGAGGCCCAGGAGCCGGCCCCCACCGCCCAGCAGGAGG
>NZ_RAWR01000391.1:0-3936 GCF_003986945.1 Corallococcus sp. AB018
CCCACTCCCCGCTGGCCGCCACGTGGCCCACCTGGCGCGCGTCCCCGGTTCAGCCCTGCGCGCCAACGCCTCCGCCGCGCCCCGTTCGTGCGCGCGTGTCCCCGCGCGCTTCGGGCCGCAGGACTTTGCCCCCTCCGTGAGCCCCACGCCGCCCAACGTCGCCCTCGAAGCACCAGCTCCGTGCCCCGCGCGCACCTGGGCGCGCGTGCCGTTACCAGGGCCGAGCCGAATGGCCGAAAATGGGTAAAGGCGGCCATTCGGCGTCACGGCCCCCACGCTGTTTCGCGCGCTTACGAGGCCTCCTGACGGGCCGAAGCGCCGAGGCCGATTGCCGCTTTCCGCAGGTTGGCGCCACCTGCCGCCCGTCACGCGGCCCAGCTCCTCCCCAGTCACCTTCACCGCCTGCCCCGGCCGGGCGCAACCATGCCTACCGATGACGCCAGCACGCCCACCCCGCCTACCCCTGACGCCAGGGTGGGGGGTGGTGCGATCTTTCGTGCGGGGTGCGCCGCCGGGGCATGTACCTGGGGCCCTTTTCGAGAGGGTCAGCTCCGAAAAAGTGAACACCCCTCCCCTGTTCATTTGCGCCCGGTAAGTGAACGCCTCGCGCTGTTCACTTTCGCCGGCTGCGGCTGCTGCGGCTGCGGCTGCGCCAGGGGTGGCCTGCGCGAGCGTTGCGCCCGGCCGCCCCTCACCGCCTCCGCGCGGCACCCTGGCCCAACCAGGGGCTCTCGCGGGCGCTCAGCGCGGAGGCGGCATTCCCCATCAGCAGGGCAGGTCCTGCGTCACGCGCACCAGCTCGTCGTCCGAGGGGTGCGTGTAGATGACCGTGGAGTCGATGCTGCGCTGGCGCGCGAAGCGCTGGGTGAGGCGGATGTCCTTCGTCCGCCGGTACACCCCGGTGCACGCGGTGTGACGGGTGCAGTGGAAGTTCAGGTGCCGCTCCAGGCCCGCGCGCTCCTGCCACACCGCGAAGCCGTGGCGCACCTGCCGCGTGGACAGGCGCAGGCCCTTGCGGCTCAGGAAGAGCGGCGCCTGGGGCCCCACGTCGTGTCCCTGCGCGCGCTTCAGCCGCAGCAGCTTCTCCAGCTTCGCGCGCACCGCGTCCGCGAGAACGATTTCCTGGGGACTCGGGTGTCGGCGGCTGCCCTTGAAGACAGTCAGCATCACGTGCCGGCGCGCGCGCCCGCGCTCGTTGAAGATGTCGCCGATGTTGAGGGCGACCAACTCGTGCTCACGCAGGCCCGAGGCCAGCGCGAGGCTGTAGAGGCAGTGGTCCCTGAAGCCCTCCTTGTGCGCCCCCGTGACGCGCAGCAGGAGCGTCACCTCCTTCTCCGTGAGCGTGCGAGGTGGGCGGGCAACAGCGGCATAGGCAGACATGGCGGCTCCGTCGTGAAGAGGACGCAGCCATACACGCTCTGGTGCCGAGAGAAGGCAACGGAACATGCAGGGAGGACAGCGTGACGCTCGGCATCGTCAAGCGCACCGAGGATGACCTCACACAGTGGCTGGCCACCGAGTCCGGATTCATTTCCGGGCTGTGCCAGTACGACAACGAACCGGTGGTGCTGGAGCCGTACCAGCAGTCCTTTCTCGGCAACCGCTCCCGGTTCAGGTGGGTGGCGAAGAGCCGCCAGGTGGGCTTCTCCTTCCTCTTCGCCCTCGAGGCCCTGGCGCGGTGCCACCTGCGCGACGGCCACACGGCGGTCTTCGTTTCGTACAACCTCTCGGACGCTGTCGAGAAGGTGCTCATCGCCCGGCAGGTGTACGAGGAGCTGCCGCTCGCCTACCAGAAGAAGCTCGTGACGGATGCCAAGACGGAGCTGGCCTTCGAGTCGAACTCCCGAGGCCGGCGCCTCTCGCGCATCATCTCCGTTCCCGCCAAGCCTCCGCGCGGAAAGCGCGGCGATGTCTACCTCGACGAGCTGGCGCACCTGGTCAACGACCGCGAAGTCTATACAGGCAGCACCGCCCTCATCCTGCGCTCGCATGGGCAACTCACAGGGGGCAGCACCCCTCTCGGCCGGCGAGGCATCTTCTGGGAGATAGACACCCAGGAGCTGCGCAAGTACCCGCACCACACCCGCCAACTGGTGCCCTGGTGGCTATGCCGCTTCTTCTCCCTCGACGTGAGGCGCGCCGCAGTGGAGGCACCCCACATGTCCACCGAGGAGCGCGTCGCTCGCTTCGGACGCCCCGTCCTCACCGAGCAGTTCGACTCCCTGCCGCTGGAGGACTTCCAGCAGGAGTTCGAATGCCTTTTACGTCGACGAGTCCTACAGCTTCCTCCCCTACGAGCTCATCCTCCCGTGCACCACCGACGAGCTGCCGATGGCCCAGGACGCCTCCGACGTGCCCGTGCCCCAGGGCCGCCTGGTGGCGGGCTTCGACGTGGGCCGCACGCGAGACCGCTCCGAGTTGGCCGTCTTCGAAGAGGTGGAGGGCCGTTTCACCTGCAGGTTGCTGCGTAGCTTCGAAGGCGTTCCCTTCGCGGAGCAGGAAGCCCACCTGCGGCGCCTTCTTTCCGTCCTGCCGGTGGCGCGCCTCAGCGTCGACCGTAGCGGTATCGGAATGAATCTCGCGGAGAACCTGGCGCGCGACTTTCCCCAGGTGGTGGAGGAGAACTTCACCAACGAAGCCAAGGAGCGCTGGGCCACCGACTTCAAGATTCTGCTCCAGCGCCGCGATGTCACGCTGCCGCGCCAGCGTGAGCTTGTCGGGCAGATCCACTCCATCAAGCGGCGCGTGCTGCCCTCGGGAAAAGTGTCCTTCGACGCCGAGCGCACCAGCCGCGGGCACGCGGACAAGTTCTGGGCAGTCGCGCTGGCGTGCCAGCGCGAGCGGGGGCCCGAGCGACGAGGGATCGGGGAGATTGGGGTGCGGGTGATTGGCTGATTTCCAAGGGTTCGCGCCTTTGGACAGCGCTGCCTTCGCCCCCAAGGAGAAATGGACCGCGCCTGCGGTGAGCGTCCGTCCGCAATTTCAATCTACGAGCCGGTATCGCGTATCCTGCAACAGAAAGAAAAATTCCTCTCTCGCTGCCCTGATTTTCTCAGCCTCATCATCTCCGTCATAATAAAACACGGACTCAACATTAATCGGGAGCCTCAAATCACCACGCTCTCTCGACAGTGAGAGGCACACAATTCTCCCCATGCGCCCCATGGGATGTTCTGGGTCATTCTGTGAGCAAAAATACTCAACACGAGCATTAACAAAAAAGCTCTCCCCCGGAGCATCCATGCTTTCCGCCATCATCGAAAACCGCCCCTCGTTACACATGACATAGTCCGAAGGCGACCCGGCTTTGGGCACAAATGGAGTCGTCAACGACCCAAACCTATGCCGCGGCAACACATAGAGACGCCCATCCACCGATTGCGTCAAGCGCTCACTAACGTTGATCCCAACCAACTGTCTCTTCACACTGAATGCAGGGCCACCACTCATCCCTCGAAAAGTCTTCGGCAGCAGAGGAGCGCCCTTATCGATATCGCAGACAATCAGCCCATACTGATCGAGCGGATCCAGAACCCCAGTGTAGTATTGAAAGAATACAACCCTGGGTATGATACGAGTCTTCAAATCAGGAACACCCTTTAGCTCTCCCGGCACACCACACGCTATAATCGCCATCCCCTTTTCGACAGCAGGCTTATTTTCAGCAGCCCATTCTGCCCAGCACAGATACGACCCTACGTCGACGTCGGACGGAACAACCAAAAGAGCCAAATCAAGGCGACTGTCCACCTTTATCGCCGACGGCACGAACGACTGCCCCCTCCCGGCATGCGACATGGTCACCTCACCGGAGAGAACAGCCGGAAAGACGACGTGCCTCGCAGTAAGGAGGGCAATCCGGCCGTCTGCCAACTGAACGAACACACCAGCCCCTGTCCCTTATACACATCTCCGAGCCCACGAGACGCTCATGAA
>NZ_RAWR01000392.1:0-3921 GCF_003986945.1 Corallococcus sp. AB018
GCTGGAGCCGCGACACCCGCGACTGGACGCCCGCGGGCCCCGTGCGCCTCAACCCCTCACCGGAAGTGCAGGAGCTGAAGCACATCGGCTGAACCCTCTCACGCGACAACTACCTTGACGCTCACCGGACCTTCCCGAGGACCGCTACGCCCCCGAGGACTTCCTGGACGGACCCTGGCCTCCGTTGATTGACGATGGGTCTTGCAGACCCGCTGCCGCTTGCGCGTTGGACAAGCGCCGCGCCGACTCCCAGGGGTCTATCGAAAACGTCATTGACGGGGAGGAGCTTCCCTCGCTGGACGGCAGATTGTGCCATCCCGTGACCTGCGAGCCAGGCGAGAAGCAGGTCAATGGCTGCTCAGGTGTCATCTGGTGCTGCCGACTCCAGCCCCCGGATGAGCCACCCCATCCATGACCGCGGCCCCCGGACGCCCAGGGGCCGCGAGTCCTCACGGGACTACCGGCGCGCCGGGGGCACGCCGTTCTCGCCGTACAGGTAGCTCTGCAGCGGCTTCACCGCGAGGTCCGAGCGCTTCAGCGACTCCAGCGCTCCCACCGCCATGCGCGCCGCCTGCACCGTCGTGTAGTACGGCACCGAGTGCATCAGCGCCTCACGCCGGATGGAGAAGCTGTCGGAGATCTCCTGCTTGCCGAAGGTGGTGTTGATGACCAGGACGATCTCCCCGTCGACGATCTTGTCGACGATGTTCGGCCGGCCCTCCTTCACCTTCTGCACCCGCTGCGACTCGATGCCCTTCGTCAGCAGGTAGTCGTGCGTGCCCGCCGTCGCCGTCAGGGTGAAGCCCATCGACCGCAGGCGCCGCGCCAGGTCCACCACCGCCGGCTTGTCCTCGTCCTTCACGGAGATGAACACGCGGCCGCTCTTGGGCAGCTTCACGCCCGCCGCCAGCTGGCTCTTCGCGAACGCGGACGCGTAGTCCTCCGCCAGGCCCATGACCTCGCCCGTGGACTTCATCTCCGGGCCCAGGATCACGTCCACCCCGGCGAAGCGCGCGAACGGGAAGACGCTCTCCTTCACCGCCACGTGCCGGAACTCCGGCTCCTCCGTGCGGTCCAGCTCCTTCAGCGTCTTGCCCACCATGCAGAGCGCGGCGATCTTCGCCATCGGGACGCCCGTCGCCTTGGAGATGAACGGCACCGTGCGGCTCGCGCGCGGGTTCACTTCCAGGATGTAGATGTTCTTCCCCTGGATGGCGAACTGCACGTTCATCAGGCCCACCACGCCCAGCTCGCGCGCCATGGAGATGGCCTGGTCCTTCATCCGCTCCACCAGGTCCGGCGACAGCGAGTGCGGAGGCAGCGTCGCCGCCGCGTCACCCGAGTGCACGCCCGCCTCCTGGATGTGCTCCAGCACGCCGCCAATCAGCACCTGCCCCGTGCGGTCCGCCACCAGGTCCAGGTCCACTTCGATGGCGTCCTTCAGGAAGCGATCAATCAGCACCGGGTGCTCCGGCGACGCGCTCACCGCCTCGCGCATGTAGCGCTCCAGGCTGGACGCGTCGTAGACCGTCTCCATCGCCCGGCCGCCCAGCACGTACGACGGGCGCACCATCACCGGGTAGCCAATCCGCTCGGCCACCTTGAAGGCCTCCGCGTGGCTGCGCGCGACGCCGTTCTCCGGCTGCTTCAGGCCCAGCTTCTCAATCAGCTTGGAGAACTTCTCGCGGTCCTCCGCCCGGTCGATGGCGTCCGGCGACGTGCCCAGAATCGGCAGCCCCGCCTGCTCCAGCGGCACGCTCAGGCGCAGCGGCGTCTGCCCGCCGAACTGCACGATGGCGCCCACCGGCTTCTCGCGCTGGGACACCTCCAGCACGTCTTCAATTGTCAGCGGCTCGAAGTAGAGGCGGTCGGACGTGTCGTAGTCCGTGGACACCGTCTCCGGGTTGCAGTTGACCATCACCGTCTCGTACCCGGCCTCGCGCAGCGCGAAGGCCGCGTGCACGCACGCGTAGTCGAACTCGATGCCCTGGCCGATGCGGATGGGGCCGCTGCCCAGGATGAGGACCTTCTGCCGGTCCGTGGGGGGCGCCTCGTCCTCCTCCTCGTAGGTGGAGTAGAGGTACGGCGTGTACGCCTCGAACTCCGCGGCGCAGGTGTCCACCCGCTTGAACACCGGACGGATGCCGCGCGAGTGCCGGTGCGCACGCACCTCCGCCTCCGGGTAGCCCATCAGGTTGCCCAGGTACTTGTCGGAGAAGCCGTGCGCCTTCGCCTGACGCAAGACGTCGTCCGCCAGGTGATCCAGGCGACCGATGTCCGCCAGCGACTGCGCCTCGTGCACCAGCGCCTCGATGTGCCGCAGGAACCACGGGTCGATAGCGGAGAGCTGGTGCACGTGCTCCACCGTCATGCCCTCGCGGAAGGCCTGCGCCACGAACCACGGGCGCTCCGGACGGGGCACGCGCAGGCCCTCGTGCAGCACCTTCTCCCGCTCTTCCTTCTCCGTGGGCAGCTCCGGCGACTCCAGACCCACGCGCCCCAGCTCCATGGAGCGCAGCGCCTTCATGTACGCCTCGGGGAAGGTGCGGCCAATGGCCATCACCTCGCCCACCGAGCGCATGCTCGTGGTCAGCGTGCGGTCCGCCTTCGGGAACTTCTCGAAGTTGAAGCGCGGCACCTTCACCACCACGTAGTCCAGCGTCGGCTCGAAGGAGGCCGGCGTGTCGCGGGTGATGTCGTTGCGCAGCTCGTCCAGCGTGTAGCCCAGCGCCAGCTTCGCGGCGATCTTCGCGATGGGGTAGCCCGTCGCCTTGGACGCCAGCGCGCTGGAGCGCGACACGCGCGGGTTCATCTCAATGACGACCATGCGGCCGTCGCGCGGGTGGATGCCGAACTGGATGTTGGAGCCACCCGTGTCGACGCCAATCTCGCGGATGATGGCCAGCGACGCCTGCCGCATGCGCTGGTACTCGCGGTCCGTCAGCGTCTGCGCCGGCGCCACGGTGATGGAGTCACCGGTGTGCACGCCCATCGGATCCAGGTTCTCGATGGAGCAGATGATGATGACGTTGTCCGCGGAGTCGCGGACCACCTCCAGCTCGTACTCCTTCCAGCCGAGCACGCTCTCCTCCACGAGGATGGTGGAGTTGGGGCTCGCCTTGAGGCCCGAGCGGCAGATGGCCTCGAACTCCTCGCGGTTGTACGCGATGCCGCCGCCCGTGCCGCCCAGCGTGAAGGACGGACGGATGATGGCCGGGAAGCCAATCTCCTCCACCAGCGCCATGGCGTCCGTGAGCGTCGTCGCGTAGCCGCTCTTGGGCAGCGCCACGCCAATCTTCTGCATGGCCGCCTTGAAGAGCTGGCGGTCCTCGGCCTTGTTGATGGCCTCCAGGGACGCGCCAATGAGCCGCACCCCGTACTTCTCCAGGATGCCCTTCTCCGCGAGCGCCTTGGCCAGGTTCAGCGCCGTCTGCCCGCCCATGGTGGGCAGCAGCGAGTCCGGGCGCTCGGCGGCGAGAATCTTCTCCGCCGCCTCCACGGTGATGGGTTCAATGTAGGTGCGGTGCGCGAACTCTGGGTCCGTCATCACCGTGGCGGGGTTGCTGTTGAGCAGCACCACCTCCACGCCCTCGTCCCGAAGCGCCTTGATCGCCTGGGTGCCTGAGTAGTCGAACTCGACGGCCTGCCCGATGACAATCGGGCCCGAGCCAATCACGAGAACCTTCCGGATATCGGTACGCTTGGGCATCGGGCGCCCCCCATACCAACGTCCGCCGCCACATGCACGCGGTGCGTTGTGGCATGCGAAGAGACCGTCCGATGCCTGCTTGCTCGGGAGGCCCCGGCCCGGCGTCCTCTGCTACGCTGCCGCGCTTCCCTCCGGAGGTTTCATGCGTCGCTGGCCCCTGGCCCTGCTCGTCCTTCTCTCCGCGCCCGCCCTCGCCCAGGACACCGCTCCGG
>NZ_RAWR01000393.1:0-3790 GCF_003986945.1 Corallococcus sp. AB018
CGCTGGGATTCTCGCCGCCGTGCCCCGCCTGCCTCCGCGTCCCTTCCCCCCGTGGAGAAGGTGAACCTGGCCCACGCCTCCACCGACCTGCCGGCGCCTGGCATTGCCCGGCCCGTGGGCATGCTCCACGGCCAGCCCGTGCACCTGGTGCGGCTGACGGGAACCGGCCCCTGGTGCCGGCACGCCACCGGCGACGCCCTGTTCTTCGTCACCCGGGGAACCCTGCGGGTGGAGTTGCGCGAGCGCACCGTGGAGCTGGAAGAAGGCGAGCTGCTCATCATCCCCCGCGGCATCGAGCACCGTCCGGTCGCTGACGCGGAGGCGCTGGTGCTGATGTCGGCTCCATCGCTCGAAAGGGAAGCGGCCGGGCAGTCTTCCGCCCCCTGAGTGGCGTTTTGACGCCCCCCGGGCGGGCGAGCCCTTGTCCTGTGCGGGCGCGGTGATTCCTCCCACGGAGCCCACGGCGCACTTTTGCCCTGAACGAACGGAAGGGGGCTTCCCGCGTCGGTCCACCCGCCGCCGGACAGCCGCCGCCTTTGATTGGGAGCGGAGCCGCCATGCGCATCCACCACCTGAACTGCACCACGATGTGCCCGCCCGGCCGGCGGCTCATGGATGGGCGGCGCGGCTTCACCGGCCCGGCGGCGCTCACCTGCCACTGTCTGGCGTTGGAGACGCCACGCGGCCTGGTGCTGGTGGACACCGGCTACGGCCTCAATGACGTGTACGCGCCTCGCGTGCGGCTCAACGGCCTGTTCCGGGACGTGCTCTGCCGCCCCGCCCTGGCGGAGGAGTCCACCGCCATCCGCCAACTGGAACGCATGGGTTTCCAGGCCAGCGACGTGCGCGACATCGTCCTCACGCACCTGGACTTCGACCATGCGGGCGGCCTGGATGACTTCCCCCACGCGCGCGTGCACGTGCTGGCGGACGAGTACCGCGTGGCCACCGCGCAGAAGACCTGGCTGGACCGCGCGCGCTTCCGCCCGATGCAGTGGTCCAAGGAGACGCGCTGGGAGACCTACGTCCCCCACCGGGGTGAGGGCTGGTTCGGCTTCGACTGCGTGCGCGAGCTCACCGGACTGCCGCCGGAGATCCTGCTGGTGCCGCTCGTGGGCCACACGCTGGGACACGCGGGCGTGGCCATCGACACCGGGGAGGGGTGGCTGCTGCACGCGGGCGACGCTTATTTCTACCATGGCGAGATGGACCTGGACCGCTACCGGTGCACCGCCGGCCTGCGCGCCTACCAGAAGCTGATGCAGAAGGACGGGTGGATGCGCTGGTACAACCTGCGCCGGCTGCGCGAGCTGGTGCAGCGCCACGGCGAACAGGTGACGGTGTTCTGCGCGCACGACTCGCTGGAGTTCGAGCGGCTGGAGGAGCGCGAGAAGCTGCCCGCGGACTTCCCCATCCAGCCCGGCCTCGTCGCCCCCGTGCCCTCGCTGCACCTCTAGCGGGCGTCACGGGTGGAGCGGAGGCGACTCCGCCACCGACGTCTCCTCCATCAGCCGGGGCACGCGCGGCAGGTCCACCGTGAAGGTGGCGCCTTGCCCCGGCACGCTCTCCAGGCGGATGACTCCGCCGTGCGCCTCCACCAGCTGGCGGGCGATGTAGAGCCCCAGTCCGTAGCCGGCCTTCGTCCGCGCGGCGCGCTCCCGCTCGAAGCGCTCGAAGACGCGGCGCTGGGCCTCCGGCGCGATGCCCACGCCCTCGTCGCGCACCCTCAGCCGGGAGTGGTCCGCGTCCAGCGCCGACACCGACACCGTCACCGGGTGGCCCCGGCCGAACTTCAGCGCGTTGGACAAGAGATTGGTCACCACCCGGTCCAGTCGGATGCGGTCCCACTGCCCCACCTGCCCGTCCTCCACCTCCAGCCGCAGGTCGCAGCCCGCCTCCACGGCGGCCTCCGCGAAGCGCTCCACCACCTCGCGCGCCAGCTCCCCCAGGTCCATGGGCGCCGCGTCCAGCAGCCGCTTGCCGGAGGACAGCCGCGACAGGTCCAGCAGGTTGTGGAGCAGCTGTCCCAGCCGCTGGGCCTGACCGCGCGCCACCACCAATCCCTGCCGCACGTCCTCGTCACGGCCCGCCGCCTGCGAGCGCTGCACCTTGCTGAGCA
Source organism: Corallococcus sp. AB018 (assembly GCF_003986945.1). Classification (NCBI taxonomy): domain Bacteria; kingdom Pseudomonadati; phylum Myxococcota; class Myxococcia; order Myxococcales; family Myxococcaceae; genus Corallococcus; species Corallococcus sp. AB018. The sequence continues at coordinate 2,120 of NZ_RAWR01000393.1, forward strand.
GCAATTGCAGCGCCTGCAAGGGATTGCCCAGGTCGTGCGCGGTGACGGCGATGAGGTCCACCGCCTCGCGCGCCTCGCGCAGGAGCCGCGTGTTCTCCAGGGCCAGCGCCGCGCGGCCCGCCAGCTCCTCCACCAGCACCTGGTCCGCCTGCGTGAAGCGGCGGTGGCCCCGGGCCGTCAGCAGCACGAAGGCGCCCAGCGTCTCGCTGCCCGCGCGCAGGGGCACCACCATGGAGGAGCCGATGGCGATGCGCTCGATGAGCAGCCGGTGGTCGTCGGTCTCCGCGGAGGCCGCCAGGTCGTCCACTTCCACCTCCACGTCCATCCGTGAGCGCCCGGTGCGCATCACCTCCCAGACGACCGGAGGCATGCCCAAGCGGGGCGGAAACCGCCGCAGGGCCTCCCACAGGCTCTCCTCGCGTTCGGGCTGCACGTGCGTCACCGCCCGGGGCCGCAGTTCGCCCGCGGGCGTGAGCAGATAGAGGATGCAGCCGTCCGCCACCTCGGGCACCAGCAGCCGCGCCACCTCCGCCGCCGTCAGGTCGGGGTCCAGGGACTGGTGGAAGACGCGGCCGGCCTCCGCCAGCAACTCCTGCACCCGCTCCTGGCGCCGCTGCTCGGTGATGTCGCGCGTCACCACGGAGAAGCCCTGGGGATGGCCGTCCTCGTCGCGCAGCGCGGTGATGGACACCTCCGCCCAGAAGCGCGAGCCGTCCTTGCGCTGCCGCCAGCCCTCCGTGTGCAGCCGCCCCTCCTGGAGGGCCCGGGACAGTTCCCGCTCCGGCTTGCCCGCCGCCGCATCCTCGGACGTGTAGAAGACGGACTTGGGGCGGCCCAATATCTCCGCCTCGCTCCAGCCCTTGATGCGCTCCGCACCCGGGTTCCAGCTGGCCACCCGCCCGCGCGCGTCCAGCAGCACCAGGGCGTAGTCGCGCACGCCCTCCACCAGCGCCTGGAAGCGGTGCGCGCTGGCTGCCGCCTCGCGCCGGAGCGGGTGGAGCCGGCGGTGGAGCACCCACGCCAGCACCCCCGCCACCGTCAGCCCCAGCAGGCAGGCAAGGAGCAGCAGCGCCGTCTCCCACCGGTCCACCCGCACCGAGGTCCGGTTCTCCACGGCCAGCCGCTCCTGCACCTTGCGCTCCAACTGGGCCTGCGCCTCGCGCACATGTCCATGGGCCCGCGCGAGCCGCTCGCGCGCCTGCTTCTGCTCCTGGGGCGTCTGGGCGCCCACGAGCGCGCGCAGCGCCGCTTCGTGCTCCTGCTCCGCGGCGCGCACCTCCCACACCAACGCCTCGTCCTCGGGAGTGTCCAGCCGCGCGGACAGCCGCTCCGCGGTGCCCAGGAAGCGCCGCCGTGCCTGCGCCGTGTCCCGGGGGAGCGACTGCCCGCCCGCCAGCAGCGCGCTGTTGGCCAGGGACACCTTGTCGCTGAAGGCCCGCCCCAGCAGCCCCACCTCCTGCAGGTCCAGCGAGCGCTCCATTACCCGCGACTGCACGGAGGCGCGCATCAGCAGGAGCGCCACCACGGACAGGACCAGCAGGACGAGCGCCACCACGAGGCTCGCCCCAAGCCCCCACCCCTCCTCCTGTCGCGCGCGCCTGGGACCTGCCGCCATGCGTCCTTTCCCCGCTGGACGCACGCGTCCATTCGCGCCCCCACGTCCACTCACGG
>NZ_RAWR01000394.1:0-3724 GCF_003986945.1 Corallococcus sp. AB018
GTTGGGGGCGTTCACGTGGCTGGCGCGACTCTTTCCGGCCCTGGCGTCCTGCGCAAGACGCACGGTGTTTGTCGAGGAGGCCGCGGCTCGGCTAGGAACGGCCTTTTCCCCAAGGAGGAAGACCATGCCAGACGTCATCGTGGTGGGTGCGGGCCACAACGGACTTGTCGCGGCGGCGATGCTCGCGCGCCGGGGCCTGTCGGTCACCGTGCTGGAAGAGAAGGACCAGGTGGGCGGCGCGTGCAAGACGGAGTACCCGTTCCGCACGGCGCCGAAGCTGGGCGTCTCCACCGGCGCGTACCTCCTGGGGCTGATGCCGCCGGAGCTGCTCCAGGAGCTCCAGTTGGAGCTGCCCCTCAAGCGCCGCGACCCGCACTACTTCCTGCCCACCATGGACAAGCGCTACCTGCTCTTCGGCTCGGATGAGCGGGAGCTGGAGCGGCAGTTCCGCGAGTTCTTCTCCGAGGCGGACTGGAACGCCCACGTCGCCATGAACACGGAGCTGGCGGCGCTGCGCGAGGACCTGGCGCCCGCGTGGCTCCTGCCGCCCGTGTCGCTGGAGGAGACGGCGGAGCGCTACGTGCGCCCGGCCCTGCGCCAGCACTTCATCCATCTGTGCCGAGGCACGGCACGCGAGTACCTGGAGCGCTTCGGCTACAAGTCCGACTTCGTGAAGGCGATGTACGCCGTCACCGACGCGTTCTCCGGCCTGGACGGTGGCTACGACACGCCGGGCACGGGCATGAACCTGCTGGTGCACAACCTCTGCCGGCTGCCGGGCAGCGGCGGCACGTGGATGATTGTCGAAGGAGGCATGGGCACCGTCACCCAGCGCATCGCGGCGCTGGCGCGCAAGCACGGCGCCCAGCTGCGCACGAACGCGAAGGTGGCGTCAGTGCGCGTGGACAGCGGCGTGGTGAAGGGCGTGGTGCTGGAGAACGGCGAGGAACTGTCCGCGAAGGTCGTGGTCTCCAACGCGGACCCGTTCCGCACGATGAAGTTGATGGACTCGGAGGCGCTGAACAAGGAGTACCGGAGCATGGTGGACGGGATGTCCTCGCCGGGCACCACTCTCAAGGTGAACCTGTGCCTCAAGTCCCTGCCCACCTTCACCTGCCTGCCGGAGGACCGGGGCCAGTTCGGGCCCACCATCCACCTGCTGCCTCAGGAGGACGACGTGCTGGGGGCGCTCGCGCACGGCTACAAGGAGGCGAAGGCCGGACGGCTGGCGGAGTTCCCCTCCATCGAGTGGTACGTGCACACCACGGTGGACCCGACCCTGAAGGACGAGGAAGGGCACCACAACTCCGCCCTCTTCGTGGAGTGGGTGCCGGAGAAGCTGGAGGGCACCACCTGGGAGAAGGAGGAGGCGCGCTACGTGAAGCACCTCTTGTCCATCTGCGACCGCTTCGCGCCCGGCACCAGCGACCTGGTGCAGGAGTACTTCGCGCTCACGCCGCCGAAGATTGAGTCCCACTTCGGCATCACCCGCGGCCACATCCACCATGTGGACAACAAGCGCGGGTTCACCGACCGGCTGCCCTATGAGACGCCGGTGCAGGGGCTCTACTTCTGCAGCGCGGGCTGCCACCCGGCGGGAAGTGTCATCGGCGCGGCGGGCCACAACGCGGCCAACGTGGTGCTACAGGCGCTCGGACGCTGAGACGGAGTGCGTCTCACGGCGGGCGGAATGGACGTTCCATGGATCCTTTTGCCCGCCGTGTTTAGATGGTTGTCCCCATGAGCTACCTCGTCCTCGCCCGCAAATGGCGCCCGCAGAAGTTCGATGACATGACCGGCCAGGAGCACGTGGTCCGGACCATCGGGAACGCCATCAAGATGGACCGGGTCGCGCACGCGTACCTGTTCTGCGGTCCTCGAGGGGTGGGCAAGACGACGGCCGCCCGCCTGCTCGCCAAGGCGCTCAACTGTGAGCAGGGCCCCACGGCGACCCCGTGCGGCACCTGCCGGGCGTGCACCGAAATCACCGCCGGCACCAGCGTGGACGTGGCGGAGATCGACGGTGCGTCCAACAACGGCGTCGAGAACGTGCGCGAGATTCGCGAGAACGCGAAGTACCTGCCGCAGCGCGACCGCCACAAGATCTACATCATCGACGAAGTCCACATGCTCTCCGGCGCGGCGTTCAACGCGCTCCTGAAGACGCTGGAGGAGCCGCCCGGTCACGTGAAGTTCATCTTCGCGACGACGGAGGCGCACAAGCTCCCGGACACCATCCTGTCGCGCTGCCAGCGCCACAACTTCCGGCGCATCTCCGCGGCGCGGATGCTCCAGCGGCTGAAGGAGATCTGCCAGGCGGAAGGCGCGGGCATCTCCGAGCAGTCGCTGTCGCTGGTGGTGCGCCAGTCCGAAGGCGGCATGCGCGACGCGCTGAGCCTGTTGGATCAGATTCTCGCGTCGTGCGGTCCCAACCCCACGGACGATGCCGTCGCGGAGGCGATGGGCGCCATCGACCGCACGGTGGTGCAGGACTTCGCGGAGGCGCTGGTCCGCAAGGACGCGAAGCGCGTGCTGGGCCGGGTGGATGAAGTGTTCAACCGGGGCCTGGACCTGAAGCGGCTGGCGGAGGAGCTGGCGCTGCAGCTGCGGCATCTCTTCGTGACGAAGTCGCTGGGTGAGGCGCCCGCGGAGCTGGCGGAGTCCGAGCAGAAGGCGCTGTTGGCGCTGGCGAAGGAAGCGGACACGGCGCAGCTGTCGCGGCTGTTCGACATCGTGCACGGCTGCATCTGGGACGTGTCGCGAGCGGCGCAGCCCCGGCTGGCGCTGGAGATGGCGCTGCTCAAGGCCATCCAGCTGTCCCCGGCCGGTTCGATTCCCGACCTGCTGGCCCGCGTGGAGCGGCTGTCCGCGGGACTTGGCGCGGAAGGCGCCGCGAAGAGCACGACCGGGGCGCCAGGAGGTCGCCCCGGTCCCGCGAACTTTCGCGTCTGAGGTCCAGGCCGAAGTCCGCGCGCCCGCGCCCGTAGCGGCGGCGCGTCCTGTCGAAGGTCCGGGGGCTCCCGCGCAGACGGGCGCCATGCCGCGTTCGTTCGATGCGCAGGGTCCGGCCGTGCACGCGGAGACCGCGTCGCGTCCGGTGCCTCCGTCCACATCCGCGTCGACAGGAGTCCCGCCGCGCATGGCGGACACGCAGGGCCCCTCCACGTACGAAGGGGCAACGCCGCGTCCGTTCGATGCGCAGGGCCCGTTCGTGCACGCGGAGGCCTCGTCGCGTCCAGTGCCTCCGTCCACATCCGTGTCAACGGGAGTCCCGCCGCGCATGGCGGACACGCAGGGCCCGTCCGCGTACGCGGGGGCAACGCCGCGTCCGTTCGATGCTCAAGGTCCTTCCGCGCACGCGGGGGCCACCGTCCGGCCCTTCGACGACACGCGTGCTCCGGCGCACCCTGCATCGCCCGGTGAGCCAGCCCCGGCCGGTGCCTCCGCCGTGGCCACGCGGACGCCACCCGCCGCGCTGATGGAGGGCCTGTCCCCCGCGGCGGCCCGTCCCCTCTCCTTCCTTCGCAATGGCGGTGGCGCGAGCGGTCCCGCGCCCACGCCCGCCGCCGTGCCTTCCGCGCCGGTGGTGATGGACGACCTGTCTCCGTCCGCCGCGCGCCCGCTGTCCTTCCTGCGCAATGGCGGCGGCGCGGCTCCCGCGATGGAGACCCCTCCGGCCCCGGGCGTCGTCATGGACGGCCTGTCCCCGTCCGCGGCCCGCCCC
>NZ_RAWR01000395.1:0-3699 GCF_003986945.1 Corallococcus sp. AB018
CGGTGGAGGTGGGGGGCGAGGAGCGCGCCGTGGTGGTGCAGGAAATCGACGTGCGACGGCTGGGCGGACTGCGTGAGCAGCTGGCGGCGGCGGACGCGGCGGTGGGCACCATCCGGCAGCGGCTGGCGGAGTCGCACGGGGTGCAGGCGCACGCGGTGGTGCTCATCGAGCCGGGCAGCTTGCCCAAGACGTCCAGCGGCAAGGTGCAGCGGCACGCGTGCCGAGCGGCCTTCCTCGCGGGGACCTTGCAGGAGGTGACGGCGTGGCGGGCGGAGCCGCCGGGGGGCGTGCGTTCGTCGTCCGAAGCTCCCCTCCCCGCTTCATCCGAATCCATTCCGGGCTCCGACGGGGACGGATCCATCAATGCGCCGGGCTTCGGTGAATCCGGGCCGTTGGCGTTGGCTGGGGCCTCCGATTCCGGAGCCTCTGCCTCAGCCGTCCCGGGCTCCGGTGTGGCTGGGGCCAACAGGCCTTTGGCTTCGTCCGGGCCGTCATCGAGTCATGAGCGCGGAGCCAGTAGCCCGGCCGCTCCTGGCGCGGGTTCTGGAGCACGCGAAGCGGCGCCCGTCTCAGAGGGCCTGCCCACGAATGCGGACGAGGCAGCGCTGGTGGCATGGCTGCACGACGCCGTGGCCCGGCACATGCGCATGCGCCGTGAGGACATCGACGTCGATGCTCCAGTGACTCGCTACGGGCTGGACTCGTTGGGCGCGGTGGAGCTGGCGCACGAAATGGGTATCGGCACGATGCGCGTGACGGTGCCCATGGAGTGGTTGCTCCAGGGACCGAGCATCACGTCCCTTGCACGGCAGCTGATCGCGGCCCGCACAGCGGCGTCCGCCCCTGCATCGAGCACGCTGCGTCGCCGGGAAGTAACAGGCGACCGGGCGGCGTCCTTCGCGCAGGCGCGGCTGTGGTTCCTGGATCGGTACGCACCGGGCGACGTGACCTACAACCTTCCCGCCGCCGTGCGACTGGAAGGCGAGCTGGACGTGGCCACGCTGGAGAACAGCCTCCTCGTGCTCGCCGCGCGCCATGACGCGCTGAGGACTTCCTTCCGGGAACAGGACGGAAGGCCGCTGCAGGTCATCGCGAGCGTCGCGTCCCTGCCGCTGGCCCGCGTATCACTGGAGTCCCTGCCCGCGGACACCCGCGAGGCCGAAGCCTCCCGTCTGGCCCATGAGGAGGCCCGCCGTCCGTTCATCCTGACGCAGGGACCGCTCGTGCGCGCCACGCTACTGACGCTGGATGAGCGCACGCACGTGTTGGTGCTCGTCATGCACCACGCCGTGTCGGACGGCACGTCCATGGCCGTGCTGGTGCGCGAAATGTCCGCCCTCTACGCGGCGCTGCTCGAAGGCGGCCCGTCGCCGCTGCGCGCGCTGAAGGTGGCTTACGCTGACTACGCGGAGTGGCAGCGGGAGTCGCTGGACGGAGCCGCACTGGCTTCGCACCTGGACTACTGGCGGCAGCAGCTCTCAGGCGCGCCCCGCTTGCTGGAGCTGGCAACAGACCGGCCGCGTCCCCCCGAGCGTGGAACGCAGGGCGCCCGGGTGCCGGTGGTGCTCGACTCACGGCTCGCCGAAGCGGTGCGCGCGTTGGCCATCCGAGAGGGCGTCACCCCGTTCATGGTCCTGCTCGCGGCCTTCCAGGCGGTGCTCGCGCGCCGCTCGGGACAGGGCGACGTCAGCGTGGGCACGGCCATCGCGGGTCGTGAACGCGCGGAGTTGCAGGGCCTGGTGGGCTTCTTCGTCAACACGCTGGTGATGCGCACGCGGCTGTCCGGCGCGCCCACCTTCCGTGAGCTGCTGGGCCGGGTGCGCGCGACGGCGATGGGTGCGTACGCGCATCAGGACGTGCCCTTCGAGAAGCTGGTGGAAGCGCTCCAGCCCACGCGCGAGCGCGGGTACACGCCCCTCTTCCAGGTGATGTTCATCCTCCAGGGCGCGCAGGTGGGCGCCCCCGTGCTGCCGGGCATCCAGTCGCGCTTGCTGGACGTGCATTCGGGCACGGCGATGTTCGACCTGACGCTCTCGCTCTCCGAATCCGCGAGGGGCTTCGAGGGCTGGCTGGAGTACGCCACCGACCTCTTCGACGCGGACACCGTGGCCCGCATCGCTGGCCACCTGAGTGTGCTGCTGGAGGCCGCCGTCGCGGACCCTTCGCGCCAGGTGGATGAGCTGCCGTGGCTCAGCGCCGATGAGTCGGAGCATCTGCTCGCGCTGTCGCGTGGACCCGACATCGAGTTCCCCTCGGATGCCACCCTCTCCTCGCGCTTCGCGGCGCAGGTGGCCCGCACGCCGGATGCCGTGGCGCTCGTCGCCGGGGATGGCCGGCTGACGTACCGGGAGCTGCGCGCTCGGGCCCGGGCCGTGGCGCACACGCTGAGGCAGCGTGGCGTGGGGCCGGAGTCGGTGGTGGGGCTGTGCGTGGACCGCTCGGTGGATCTGGCGGTGGGGATGCTCGGCATCCTGGAGGCGGGGGCAGCCTACCTGCCGTTGGATCCGGCGTACCCGGCGCAGCGGCTCGCGGCGATGTGGGAGGACTCGGGGGCGAAGGTCCTCGTGGGGCCTCGTCGCCTGGAGGACGTGATCGCGGTGCCGGCCGAGCGCCGGCTCTTCCTCGATGACGTGGCCCCTTCGGTGGGAGCGGACTTCGTGCGGTCCGCGGGTGACGCGCGGACGCTCGCGTACGTGCTCTACACGTCGGGTTCGACGGGGCGGCCCAAGGGCGTGGGCGTGCCGCACCGGACGGTGATGAACTTCTTCCGCGCGATGGATGCGCACGTCTCGCCGTGCCCGGGCACGTGGCTGGCGATGACGAGCATCTCCTTCGACATCTCCGTGCTGGAGCTGCTCTGGGCCTGGACGCGCGGCTTCCAGGTGGTGCTCGCGCCCACGGGCCTGGAGCCCGCGGCGTTCGCGGACCTGCTGGAGCGCCACGCCGTCACCCACTTCCAGTGCACGCCGTCGTACGCGCGTGCGCTCGTGGAGGAGCCCCGGGCGCTGCATGCGCTGAGCGGGTTGCGGCAGATGCTCGTGGGCGGCGAAGCGCTTCCGGGGAGCCTCGCCTCGAAGCTGCGGGAGCATGTCCCTGCCCTGCTCAACATGTACGGTCCCACCGAGACGACGGTGTGGTCGTCCATGCATCGCGTGGAGACGGACACGGCCGGCACGGTGTCGCTGGGACGGCCGCTGGCGAACACCGGGCTGCACGTCCTGGATGCCCTGCTGCGGCCGGTGCCGGTCGGGGTCCCCGGTGAGTTGTTCATCGGGGGTGAAGGCGTGGTGCGCGGCTACCTGGGCCGGCCGGAACTGACGGCCGAGCGCTTCGTGCCGGACGCGCTTCGCGAAGCGCCGGGCACGCGGATGTACCGCACGGGCGACCGGGTGCGCTGGCTCGCGGACGGGACGTTGGAGTTCCTGGGCCGCATCGACCACCAGGTGAAGCTGCGCGGCTTCCGCATCGAGCCGGGCGAAATCGAAGCCGCGCTCCGCATGCACCCCGAGGTCCGCGAGGCCGTGGTCGACGTGCGCGAACAGCGGCTCGTGGCCTACGTCGTCCCGGCCTTCGGGGATGCCGGCGTCCTGCGTGAGCACCTGCGCTCCCGTCTCCCTGCGTACATGGTGCCCTCGGCCTTCGTGGGCCTGGACACCCTGCCCCTCACGCCCAACGGCAAGGTGGACCGCGGCGCCCTGC
>NZ_RAWR01000396.1:0-3684 GCF_003986945.1 Corallococcus sp. AB018
GAGGATGCCCGGGGACTCCGTGGGCGCGTCCGGCCGGGCGCGAGGCAGCAGCGTCAGCGACGCCGTCATCAACGCACCCAGGAGGTAGAGGTACGGCAGCGCCTGGGACTCGAAGCGCGACAACACCAGCGCGTTCGCGGACGTCTTGAGCTGCGTCACTCCCGCGATGAGCGCGAACTGGAACGCACCCGCCGGCAGGACGCGGCGGTTCCAGGATGAAGGTTCAGAAGGGGCCACGGGCGCGGGAATGCGGACAGGATAACGTGGAGCCCGCTATTCACGAATAACACTCTTCAGGTCCCGCGAGCATCCACCCTCCCGTCGCAGTCGGCCGCCCGCCTGCCCGGCGTCGGAGCCAGACTCCGGACTGGGAGTCCTTGCGGCCCCCACGGAAGGACACTCCTGTGAGCCCCACGGAACGCCGGCCGCGTGGCGTACACTCCGGCGCCGTGACGCCCACCCCCGACACCCTGCTCGACGGCACCCACACGGTGCTGACCCCGGAGTACGTGGAGTTCCGCTTCACGCTGGCGGGGGTGTACTCGCGCTTCCTCGCGTGGCTGATGGACGCGCTCATCGTCGGCTTCGTCGCGATGGTGGTGCTGCTGGTGTTCCAGGTGGCCATGGCCGCGTTCCCGGGGTTCGCCAGCGCGCTGGGCATCGTCGTCTACTTCCTGGTGGACTGGGGCTACGGCATCACGCTGGAGACCGTGTGGGCTGGCCAGACGGTGGGCAAGCGCGTGATGTCCCTCCGGGTCATCCAGGAGAGCGGCGTGCGCATCGGCTTCTACCACGCGGCCCTGCGCAACCTGGCGCGCGTGGTGGACCGGCTGCCGCTGCTCTATCTCGTGGGCGGCTCGGTCGCGCTCGTGTCGCGTTCGCACCAGCGGCTGGGGGACCTGCTGGCCGGCACCATCGTCGTGCGCGAGCGGCGCCTCAAGATGCCCTCCGCCCTGGAGACGCGCGGCGAGGAGGGCCTGCTGGCGGATCCGCTGTTCGTCTCGCGCGTGAAGCGGCTGTCCACCGAGGAGCGGGAGCTGGTGCTGTCCGCGGCCCTGCGCCGCGAGGAGCTGCGGCTGGAGGCCCGGCTCACGCTGTTCTCCGCGCTGGGCGCACGGCTCCAGGACTCGCTCGCCATGGAGAAGCCCGCCCACCTCTCGGACGAGAAGTGGACGCTGCTCGTCGCCGCCGCCCTGCTGCCCGCCCCGGCGGCTCGCCTGGGGCGGCCCACGTCCGGACCTAGAAGTACGTCGCCAGGCCCACGGAGCCCGTCAGCGACGTCTGCGTATCCTCGTTGAGCGCGATGTAGAAGTTGTACTGCGCGCGCACGCCCAGGCTCACCGAGTCGCTGAGGAAGAAGTCCACGCCCGCGTTGGGCCCGATGCCCACGAAGTTGCTGATGCTCTCCTTGAACACGATGAGGTAGCTCACGTCCGTTCCGATGTACGGGCGGATGGTCTCCTCCAGCAGCAGGTAGCGGATGCCCAGCGACGGCGCCAGGCCCACCACGCGCTTCTCCGGCGTGGAGAAGGTGTCCGTCGGGAACATCAGCTTCGACAGCGAGACGACCTCGAAGCCGTTCTCGATGTAGAGGCTGCCCTCCAGGCCGATGAACGGCGTCCCCGCGAGGCCCGCGGTGCGCTTGAAGTCCATGTAGCCCAGCGACAGGCCCAGACTCCGGTTGGAGAACTGCGCGTGAGCAGGAGCCGCGCCCAGCAGGGCAGCGAGCAAGCCGAAAGCACAAAGGTAGGTACGCATGGCGAGGCACTCTACAGCCGGCCTAACCCCTGGAAAACAGCGCTGATTCAGCACAAGCCCGGCGTTGCCTCACGGGGTGGCGCTCTCCTACACTCGGCCGGCCATGCGTCTTCGCCTCTTCCTTACGCTGACCGCCGCCGTTTCCCTCTCCACCACTGCCTGTCTCAGCACGCCGCCCCCGCACGAACGGGCGCTCATCAACAATGAGCTTTGCGCGCAGGAGATGGCCAACGGGGACCTGCAGAAGGCGGAGACCTACTGCAACCTGGGCCTGGAGTTCTCCCCCCAGTACGCGGACCTGTGGGCCAACAAAGGCCTCATCGCCATGTACTCGGGCAACAAGGGCAAGGCGAAGGAGTTCTTCATCAAGGCCCTGCGCTTCAACCAGGAGCACCTGCAGGCCTACCAGAACCTGGGCGTCCTCTACCTGGATGAAGGCGCCTACGGAAAGGCCCACGACAACTTCAAGCGCGCCCTGCAGGTGAACCCGGACAACCTGGAGTCGCGCTACGACCTGGGCCTCACCTACATGAAGATGGGCAAGAAGAAGGAGTCCAAGAAGGAGTTCGACACGCTGCTCGCGGTCAACCCCAACGTGGCCAACGCCCACCACAACCTCGGCATCATGGCCTACGAGGAAAAGGACCTGGAGACGGCCTTCGAGCACATCTCCCAGGCCGCCCAGCTCACCCCGGACTCCTCGGAGGTGTGGCACGACCTGGGCACGGTGCTGATGGAGCAGAGCCGCTTCGCGGAGGCCCGCGAGGCCTTTGGCAACTGTGCCCGCCTGGATGAGAAGAACTCCAGCTGCCTCAACAGCCTCGCCGTCGCCCAGCGCAAGGTGGCCCTCACCGACTCCGCCCTCAAGGAGCTGAAGGACACCCAGACGGCGGAGAACAGCGCCCCGGCCATGTACCTGCTCGCGCGCCAGTACCGTGAGAAGGGCCTCCTCGCGGAGGAGGAGAGCGCCTACCGCAAGTGCGTGAAGCTGGATGCCAAGTTCGCGCCCTGCCACTTCGGCCTCTTCCAGATCTTCTCCGAGGCCCACAAGCAGACCCACGCTCAGACGGCGTGCAAGAACTTCATGAAGTTTGGTACCTCCGAGGAATTCCCCACCGAGTACACGACGTGTGAGAGATTCCTCGCCAACGACTCGTTCTAGCCGTCCCTTGGGGTAGCGACACACGCGATGAGCGTCCGTCTGACCGTCACACAGCGCAGCGAGGCCGGAGGCGCCTCGGGCCAAGAGGTCGTCCTCGACGACTCCGTCATCACCCTGGGGCGGGACAAGACCTGCCAGGTGGTGCTCCCGCAGCAGGCGGTGTCGCGCAACCACGCGCGCATCATCCAGGAGGGCACCCTCTACTTCCTGGAGGACCTGGGCAGCGCGTACGGCACGAAGATCAACGGCAAGGCGCTCCCCAAGGGGGAGAAGGAACTGCTGCGCAACGGCGACGTCATCGCCATCGCGCAGTACGACGTCCGCTTCGACAAGGTCGTGGAGATCGCCCCGGACGTCAGCGACAAGACGTCCTTCCTCGCGCGCGGCATCTTGAAGGACGCGATGCGCGGCCTCGCCGGCGGCGAGGAGCGCTTCCTGCGCTACATGAACGGCCCGCGCGAGGGCCAGCGCATTGAAATCTCCGAGGCCCAGGAGCACGTCTTCGGCCGCGACGAGAAGGAAGCCGACGTCATCCTCAAGGACGACCTCGTCTCCCGCAAGCACGCCAAGGTGCGCCGCGACTGGTCCGGCACGCACGTGGAGGACCTGGGCAGCCGCAACGGCATCAAGGTCAACAAGAAGCGGGTGAACCGCAAGGCGCTCAAGGACGGCGACGAGCTGGAGATTGGCGCCACCCGCTTCGTCTACGTGGACCCCGCCGAGCCCCCCGACGAGCCCGCGGTGAGCCTCGCCGCGGAGAGCTC
>NZ_RAWR01000397.1:0-3651 GCF_003986945.1 Corallococcus sp. AB018
GGCGCGCACATGCTCAGAGCCGCCTGGGGGAGTCAAACGGCGTGGTGCCCCCTGCCCGTACTCATGTCCAGGGTGTTCGGGGAAATCCGCTGGCGTGACGCATCTGATACAGCGGGCGGCACACGGGAGGACGCATGGCGCGCAAGCAACGGACGCCCAGGTGGCTGGAGGCCGCGAGGCGCAGGGGACCGGAGACCCCGGCGGGCCCGGGCGCGGACTGGCTGTCGCGAGCGTTGGGCCGGGCCGGCGTGCTGCCCCGGACCGAGGCCGAGCAGGCAATACGCGAAGGCCGCGTGGAGGTGGACGGCCGGGTGGAGCGGGAGCCGTTCGCGCCGGTGGGGCAGGGGACGCGGGTGCGCGTGGACGGCGTGGAGCGCGTGCTGACGCGCCAGGTGCAGGCGCTGATGTTCCACAAGCCCTCGGGGCCGGTGGTGCACGGGTCGGATCCCGAAGGCGTGGGCACTGTCTTCGAAAGGCTGCGCGCGGTGCTGCCGCCGGAGCTTCAAGGCTTCGAGTGGTACGCGGTGGGGCGCCTGGACCGGGACACCACGGGGCTCTTGCTCTTCACCAACGACGAACGGTTGGTGCGGCACGCGACGGCGCCGGAGACGCACCTGTCCAAGCGGTACGTGTCGCGCGTGGAGGGGCATCCCCTGGAGGCGGCGCTGACGAGGCTGCGAGAGGGATTGACGCTGGAGGACGGCCCCACGCGCCCGGCGGAAGCCATGCTCCGTGCGCCCGACGTGGTGGCGCTTACGCTCACGGAAGGGCGGCACCACCAGGTGAAGCGGATGCTCGCGGCGGTGGGGCACCCGGTGCTCACGCTGCACCGTGAGTCGGTGGGGCGGGTGGTGCTGGACGTGGCGGAAGGGGCGTGGCGCGAGCTGACGGACGCGGAGGTGGCGGAGGGGTTGGGGTTCCAACCCGGCGCGGACTAGAAGCCGATGTTCTTGAGCCGCTCTCTCGCCTTCGCTGGGTTCGCCATGTTCCTGGGGGACATCAGCAGGTACCGGTCATGGGCCTTCTTGGCCTTGGCCTTGTTTCCGACCAGGGTGTAGGCGGTCTCCAGACCCAGCCAGGCTCGCCGGATGCCGGGATCCTTCCAGGTGACGGCCTCCAGGAGCTTCACGGCCTCCCTGTGGTCCTTGGACGTGCCCGGCTTGAGCTTGATGAGCGTCAGGCCCAGCTCGAGCTTCGCCTCGACCGAGCCCGGCTTCATGGCCAGCGCGTTCCGGAAGGTGGCGGCGGCCTCCGGGTACTTCTCGTCGCGGAAGGCCGTGCGGCCGGTCTCCATCATGTCGGCGAAGGTCTCCGGCTTCACGATGCGGCCGGAGGCCGACGAGAGGGCTTTCGCATCGTCCAGGATGCGCACCACCTTCGCGCGGCTGGGGTGCGTGTCAGGGGCGTACTCCAGGAAGCGCTGGTAGTGCGTCACGCTGGTGCGGCTGTCATTGAGTCGCGTGTACAGCATCCCCAGCAGGAGCTGGCATTCCGCTTCCTGGGAGAACTGCTTCGCGCACTGGTGCGCCAGGTCCACGGCGTCCTGGATCGCTCCCTGCTGCACGCGCGCCTGGACGCGGTCCTGGTAGTTGGCCAGCGACAGGGGCGCTTCCGGAAGCGGTGCCACCGTGAGGGGCGCGCTGCCTATCGTCTGGGGGACCGAGGAAGGCCGTGCATCATTGGGAAGGGTTTGAACCGTGCTGGAGGGACGCTCGATGGGGCTCGCGGCTCCAAGGGGCTCCGGCGGCACGGCGGAGGAGAGGAACCACAGGACGCTGGCCCCGAGCGCCACACCCGTGGTGCTCAATCCCAGCATCCACTTGCGCGAGGTCGCGGGGGCGAGCGCGGACGGGGCCTCCTCCTCCACGATTTCGACGCTGGAGGATTCGGGGAGGGGGATCCTGCCGGTATGGAGCAGCGGCCTGGGATGCAGGGGCTTCTTCGCGAGTGCCGGTTCCTGCTCGCGCCAGGACTCCAGCTCCTCCTGGAAGGAGTCCGGGACGGACAGCTCGCGGCCATGCGACAGCAGGTCTTCACGAAACAGCATCCGCAGCAGATGCGCCAGGCTCAGCGAGGAGATACGCGGGTGGTTCGCGTACAGGAAGCCAGCGAGGGCCTCCGCGAAGGCATGGCTGGACTCGAATCGCTGGGACAGGTCCGGATGCAGGGCCTTGAGGAGGATGCGCTGGAGCGCCGCCGGCAGGTCCGGCCGTGACTCGCTCAGCGATGGAAGCTCGCCGCGAGCAATGCGCATCATCACGACCGCGGGCGGTCCCTCCAGGGGAAGCTTCCCGCAGAGCAATTCATGGAGCACGACGCCGGTGGCCCAGACGTCCGTGCGCGCATCCACGTCCTCTCCGCGCGCCTGCTCTGGGGAGAAGAAGAGGTACTTGCCCTTCACCACGCCGGGCTCGGTCTTGAGGTCCCGGATGAGCTGGGCCTTGGCGATGCCGAAGTCGACGATCTTGACCTGGCCCTCGTAGCTGATGAGCACGTTGTCCGGGGAGATGTCGCGGTGGACGATGCCCAATGGCTGGCCACTGCTGTCCGTGCGGGTGTGCGCGTAGTGCAGCCCCCGGCACATCTCCATCGCGATGAAGACGGCGATGGGAACGGGCAGGGTGCCCATGCCGCTCTTCATCGCGCGCTTGAGGAAGCGGTGGAGCGGCTGCCCGTCCACGAACTCCATGGCGAGGAAATACCCACCGTCCACCCGGCCGAAGTCGAAGACCTGAGCGACGTTGCCATGGGACAGCGTGGCGGAGATGCGCGCCTCGCTGATGAACATGGAGATGAAGGCTTCGTCGTTGGCGTATTCCGGCAGGACCTTCTTGATGAGGACCGGCTTGGTGACGCCCGCGTCGCCGACCAGCTGGGCGCGCCACGTCTCCGCCATGCCGCCCTGGCCCAGCCAGGACACCAGCTCATACCGTCCGAAGGTGTCGCCGGGTTGGAGTGCCATGGGTCGGGCATCCTAAGCGCAGAACCGTTATTCGGTCATATCGCTGACGCGCGCCCTGGCGGGATGGTTCTCGGGTGCAAGCGTCAGGAACCGCAGATAGTGCTCGCGGCTCTGCTTGCGTTTGTAGAGCCGGTCGTAGCTGTCGTCCAGGAGGAGATGGCATTCCGCGTTCTGGGGATCGAGAAGGACGCACATCCGCGCTGGGCCCAGCGCTTCGGCCTTTCGTTTTCGCCTGGAGGCCTCGGCGGCCTGCTTGTGGAACAACTTGCTCCAATCACCGTCACTGCGCCCGGAGGCCGCCGAGGCTGGTGAGGCCGTCGCGGACGGCTCCTCGGTCATCTGCGCCAGCAGGAGCACCACATCGAATGGATTCGGATCGAAGTCCGATGAATACAGCAGCTCCATGATGCGACTGCGATGGGGATCGCCTTCGGGAGTCAGCCGAATGAAGGCTTCGTAGTGGTCGGCGCTGGCTTGCAGATTCCGGAACCTGGCCTCGATCACGCTCAGGAAGAGATAGCATTGCGGCGCCTCCGGGTACTGGGCCACGCAGTCATTGGCGACGAGCCGCGCGCTATTGAAGTCCTGCTGCCCGATGAAGCCGCGGAGCTTCAACAGGAAGTCACCGACGGTGGGCGGCCTGGCGCTCACTGCGGTCGCGGTGGGACTGGCCGTGGCGGGAGGAGGGC
>NZ_RAWR01000398.1:0-3590 GCF_003986945.1 Corallococcus sp. AB018
GCGGCGCGGCCCGCGGGCACGTACTTCGACGCGGCGATGGAGGAGGCCGCCCGGCTCTATGAGGACCTGGAGTCCGAGCAGGCGCTGGCGGCGGTGACCCGGGCGCGGCGGCTGGCGCGGACGGACGAGGAGCGCAGCGCGGCGGCCATCTACGAGGGCGTCATCCTGGCGGACATGGGACGGCGCGATGATGCGCTGGCTTCGTTCCGGGCGGGTCTGCTGCTGGCGCCGGAGGCGAAGCTGCCGGCGAAGGTGTCACCCAAGGTGGTGGGGGACTTCGAGGCGGTGCGGCAGACGGTGCGGCAGGAGCGCGTGGTGGTGGAGGAGCCGGCGGAGCCAACGCGGCCTGCGGTGGTGGAGAAGCCTGCGGATACGCCGGTGCGGCCTCCGGTGGTGGAGAAGCAGGTGACGCTGGATCCGCCTCGGGTCGCAGTGGCGTCTGAGCCGGCTCCGGGCGTGGATTTGAAGGCGGCGGGTGCGGAGCGCGCGGGGCTGCGAATTCCGACGGTGTCGTGGGTGTTGCTGGGGACCGGCGTGGTGGCGGGCGGCGTGGGGTCCGTCATCGGGCTCCAGTCGCGCGGCAACGTGAGCTCCGCGCGCGATGCGGACCTGTCCGGGGACGTCAGCGGGCATCTGGATGATGCGCGGGGCCAGGCGGTCGTGGCGAACGTGCTCTTCGGCACGGCGGCCGCGGCGGCGGTGGGCGCCATCACCACGTTCTTCCTGAGCAGTGATTCCACCGTCGCGGAGGGTGGACAGTGAGAAACTGGATCGTGGTGACCGTGGCCTCGGGGTGCCTGGGCATCGGATGCACCGTACCGGAGACAGACCAATTCACGCTGGAGCGGCTCTGTGAAGGACAGGGGTCGCAGGCGTTGGAAGGACTCCTGCGTGCGGATCCCAGCACCTGCGACCGTGGACTGGAGCTGATCGTCCAGCCCATGGGTTTCAACCCTGGCTGCATTCGCGCGGCGCTTTGGTCGAAGGACGGCACAGGGGCCGCGTCGACCGTGGTACCGCGGAACCCGAACATGAGTGACGGGGCTGCGTTCCACGTGGTTGCCTTGTTGTCCGACGCATTGCGAGACGAACTGCGGCTCGAAGTGGATGCATTCGAACAGACCTGTGACGCGGCGCCTGTCACAAGCCACGCGTTCACCGTGGGGCACCCCGAAAAGGGACAAATCGCACAGTCCCTTATCGAATTGCCTGCCCTTGATGCGGATGGAGATGGATTTATCTCCAAAGGCACTGGAGGCACCGACTGCAACGATTCTGACTGGTCCATCAAAGACAAAATCTTGTGGTATCCCGACATGGACGGAGACGGCTACGGGAGCAATTCCAACACCGCGCCTGTCGTCCGTGAGTGTAGCGGCCCCAGCCAATACGCAAACAACAACAGGGATTGCAACGACAACGACTCCCTGATCAGCCCCGGGCAGGCTGAACTCCGCTGCGACGGACGGGATGACAATTGCGACAACCGCGTCGATGAAGGCTTCAATATCGGGGCCACATGCGTGTTGCCAAGGGGTGGACGAGGGGTCATTACCTGTGACCCAGCGAACCCGTCACGCATCACCTGTACCGGTTGAGCAGACTTGAAGAAACGCCCGTCACTCCGCCGCGAGGTTCAGCTTGAAGACGTTGTCCTGTCCCGCCTTCACCACGAAGGAGCGGGTCACGTCCTTGCCCAGGTCCTTGTTCACGACGCGGACCTGGTGCGACCCCTCCGTCGCCTCCACTGCGGCGAAGGGCGTCTGACCCAGGTTCTTGCCGTCCAGGTACACCGTGCCGAACGGACGGACGCGGAACTCCACCTTGCCCTTGGGTAGCTCGCGACGGACCGGGGGGGCCACCCGTCGGACCGGCGGCGGGTTCGTGCTGGCCACCACGGGCTTCGCCACGACCACGGGCCGCGGAGTCGGCGGCACGGGCGGAGTCACCTCCACCACCTGCCCCGCATCGCGTGTCTCCACGGAGGACTCCGTCGTGGGCTTCACCTCGGCTACGACCACCGGAGTTCCGCTGTCCACCGTCCCGGCGGCCACCGGATCCACGCGCACCTCGGGCACGGCCGGTGTCACCACCGGGTCCACTGGCTTCACGGGGACGTCGTCCTTCCGAGCCACCGGCGTGGACGGACTCACGGGCACAGCGGCCTTCTCACTCCGGCCCAGGAGCGCAAAGCCGCCCGCAAGCCCGGCCATGCTCACCAACACCACCGCTCCAACCGCCATCCTCCGGGAGGCGCGCGGTGTCGCCAGGGCCTTGCCGGACTCCGAAACCTCCAACGGTTTGAACCATGTGGACCGCTCGGACCGGGCCTCCGGAGACGCGGCGGCCAACAGACTGCCCGCTGACGGTGTCGCGGGATCCGTCGCCGCGTCGAACCGGCTCGAGGGCACGTCGTTCCCCGATGCCGTCACCGCGGGCGCCTCCATCGACGCTCGCGAGGACACCGGCTCCCACGCCGTGCCCACCACACGGCCGGGCATGGGCGTCGTCACCGCCGCCCTCCGGCCCTGCTCCTTCGCGGGGGGCTCCTTGTCCGCCACGACCAACGGCGCCGTCTCCCGCCCCTTCGCGGGCGTGGGCGCCGGGGGCATCGTCTCCACGCCCTCCATCACCTGCGCCACCAGCCGGGCAATCTGGTACGCGCCCACCGGCTCGCCCAGCGACACCACGAACCGCTCCAGGTCCGCCTGGAACGCGCGGCAGTCCGGGTAGCGCTCCGCCCGGTCCTTCGCGAGCGCCTTCTCCAAGATGCGCTGCATCGCCTCCGGCAGGTCCGGCCGGCGCTGCACCGCGGGCACGTAGGGCTCGAAGAGGATGGCCTGCATCATGCCCACGTCCGTCGTCGCGTCGAAGGGACGCCGGCCGGTGAGCAGCTCGTAGAGCACGATGCCCAGCGCGTACACGTCCACGCGCCCATCCATGGGCCGGGCCTGGAGCTGCTCCGGCGGCATGTACGCCACCTTGCCCTTCACCACGCCCGTCTGCGTGCGGTGCCCCTGCCCCGCCACCTTCGCGATGCCGAAGTCCACCACCTTCACCGCGCCCTGCCGCGACACCAGGACGTTCTCCGGGCTGATGTCCCGGTGCACCAACCCCAGCGGCGCCCCCGTCTCCGGATCCGCCAGCTCGTGCGCGAACGCCAGGCCCTCCGCGGCGGCGGCCACCATCTTCGCGCACACACCCGCGGGCAACGGCTGCTTCAGCTCCTGCGAGCGTTTGATCAACCGCCGCAGCGTGGGCCCGTCGATGTACTCCATCGCCAGGAAGTAGCTGCCGTCCGCCTCGCCGAAGTCGAAGATCTGCACCACGTTCGGGTGGTCCAGCCGGGCGGCCAGCTGCGCCTCGCCCAGGAACATCTCCACGAACGCTTCATCCTCCGCCAGGTGCGGCAGGATGCGCTTGAGCACCAGCGTCTTCTCGAACCCCCGGGGCCCCGCCGCCTTCGCGAGGAACACCTCGGCCATCCCGCCCGAGGCGAGCTTCCGCACCAACTGGTACTTCCCCAATTGCATGGACCCAGAGCTTTCCCATGGTTCGCGGGAAAGGGAAATCCCCGCCCCACCCGGGAC
>NZ_RAWR01000399.1:0-3563 GCF_003986945.1 Corallococcus sp. AB018
CCCCGGCCCTCAAGGCCCACCCTGTTGCTCGTCCTGGCGTTGGCGGCCCTCTGGGGCTGTTCCTCCGACAAGCCGAAGCCCGTCGAGCAGGTCTTCTCCGACGTCCAGTTCGACCTCACCGTCCCACCGGAGACGCCGGTCGACGCGGAGATCTTCCTCAAGGGCCCCACCGCCACGTTCGGCGGCACGGACGGGCGGGGCCTGGAGATGGTCTACCAGGGCGGCCGTCAGTTCAGCCTGAAGGCCCGGCTGCCCAAGAACACCGCCTTCACCTACGCGGTGTTGATGACGGCGCCCACGGCCCAGGTGGCGCTGGACGCCCAGGGAGCACCGGAGGCGGACCACACCGTCACCGCCCGTGAGAACGAGGAGACTGTCACCCTCACGGTGGAGCGCTTCGGCGCCGAGGGGGGGCAGACAGGCGCGAGGACCGTGTTCATCGTCCAGGTCCCGGACATCACGCCGGTTGGGGCCAAGGTGTGGCTGTCCGGAAACCAGCCGGAACTGGGGAACTGGAATGGCGCGGAGGTGGAGCTCTACCAGGCCATGGACAACGCCTACGCCGGCGCCGTCACCTTCGCGGCGAGCACGGGCCTGGAGTTCAAGGTGACGCGCGGTTCGTGGGACACGGTGGAGAAGAGCGAAACTGGCGCCGAGGTGGCCAACCACACCTTCACCACCGGCGGCGGCTTCGAGCGCGTGCCCGTGGCGGTGAAGGGCTGGGCGGACCTCTCCACGCCCCCGCCGCCCCCGCCGCTCACCGGTGACGTGCGCTACCTGCGCAACGTCGTGCCCCAGGACGCAAGCCTCAAGCCGCGCGACGTCATCATCTGGCTGCCGCCCGGCTACGAGGCGGACACCACGCGCCGCTACCCGGTGCTCTACATGCACGACGGCCAGAACCTGATGGACGTCAGCACCGCGTTCGCGGGCGAGTGGAACGTGGATGAGACGGCGCAGGCGCTGGTGGAGTCCGGCAAGGTGGAGCCGCTCATCATCGTGGGCATCTACAACACGAGCGACCGCATCGCGGAGTACACGCCGGTGCCCTTCCCGCCGGAGTACCCGAACGCGGGCCGCGCGGACGTGTATGGCCAGTTCCTCATCCAGGAGCTGAAGCCGCGCATCGACGCGGAGTTCCGCACGAAGCCGGAGGCGCGGTTCACGGGGCTCGCGGGCTCGTCGCTGGGCGGGCTCGTGTCCATGTCGCTGGGGCTCAAGCACCCGGACGTCTTCACCCGCCTGGGCGTGGTGTCGCCGTCGGTGTGGTGGGCGGACCGGGAGATTGTCTCGGAGGTGAACGCGCTCACCGCCAAGCCCGAGCTGCGCATCTGGGAGGACATCGGCACCAACGAAGGCTCCGGCAGCCAGGCGGAGACGGTGGCGGATGCGCAGGCGCTGCGCGACGCGCTGGTGGCCAAGGGCTGGGTGCTGGACGACGACCTCAAGTACACGGTGGTGGAGGGAGGCCAGCACAACGAGGCCGCGTGGAGCGCGCGCTTCGGTGACCTCCTGCGCTTCCTGTATCCCGTGAAGCAGTGACGAAGCCGCCGCCCCCCACCACCCCGGATGGACGCTACCTGGTGGTGGACGGGCGGCTGTGGCGCCGCAGCAATCCAGCGCTCGGGCCCCGGCAGCGAGAACTGCTGGTGGCCGCGCTGATGCGGGCCCGCGCCGACGTGGGCCGGGCGAAGCGAACAAAGGACGCGGCCCTGGAGCGCCGGGCGCGAGACCGCGTGCACCGCGCCAAGGTGGGCCTGGGAGAGCGGGGCGCGCCGTGGTGGACGGATGGCACGCCGGACCTCAACCGGCGCCTCGTGCGGAACACGCCCTACGCCGCCTGGTTCCAGGACCTGTGAACCGGTTGTGACTTGAACGCCCACCTCCGGGTGTGGAACACGCCTTCTGCCTCAAAGCTGTATTCCCCCAAGACAAGAAGGAAGTGTTGCATGCGTCACGCCTGGAATCGGCTGTGGTGGCTGGTGCCGTCGTTGCTCGTGGCGGCGTGTGGTCCGTCGCAGGAGCAGGACGCGCCCACGCAGGTCGGCTCGAGCACGCAGGCCATTCTGTACACGCCTCCCGTGCCCACGAGCGGCAACCTCGTGGACAGCACGGCGTACCTGGGGCCGGTGGGGCTGAACGGCGCGGTGCAGACACAGTTCACGACGAACCCGCAGTATCTGTCCTTCAGCTTCAACGTGGCAGCGGGCGCGAAGGTGAGCCTGGAGGTCACGCACCTGGGCAGCAGCATGTACCTGGATACGGGCCTGTTCATCTACGGCCCCAGGAACACGAGCGGCAGCTACGGCACCACGGTGCTCGCGCAGGACGACGACGCGGGCTACGGCCAGCTGTCCAAGGTGGCCAGCCTGACGCTGGCCCAGGGCGGCGAGTACCTGGCGGTGGTGAGCACCGGCACGGGAGCGGGCAAGAAGTTCCGCCTGGCGCTGGGCTGTCTCAACGGAGCCTGCGCGCAGGATGACCTGTTCACCGCGTGCGACCTGGACGTGGCCACGCGCATCGAGGTGTGTGACGAGAGCGTGGTGGAGACGCAGAGCGTGACACCAGCGCAGGCGCTGCCGCAGTGCACGGACGCGCAGGACGCGCACGACGCCTGGCTGTCTCAGTGCGCTGTGTCGTCGGGCCAGAAGCCCTGGTGCGCCAACGGCGAAGCGGCCTTCACGTCGCGGATGTGGCCGGTGTGCAAGGACTTCTACCGGCGCTACTACGGCGCGGGCCCGCTGCCACTCACGGAACTGGAGGACAACGACGCCATCAACGAGGCCCGGGCGGACGGCCACACGCGGTGCAAGGCCGGCGAGAATTACTGCGACGAGTTCCTCTGGACGCTCAACGTGCCCTCCGTGGCGGACACGCAGCCCACGCATCTGGACTGGGTGGTGGAGGGCGCCTTCGCCACGCTGCCGGAGCTGTCGTCCAATCAGCGCGTGCAGTTCACGCGGCAGCCCAACCTGACGTACGCGGACTTCGCGAGCCGCATCGCGTGGGCCTTCCCGGAGCTGGGCCAGGTGCTGCCGCAGGAGCTGGGCAACGGCACGGAGGTACCGGTGGTGGCGCACCTCTACGACGACCCGCTGGTGGCCCCGAGTGCGCATGATTTCCACAACCTCTACATCGTGTACTTCCCCCAGTCGCACCGCACCGCGGTGTTCTGGCTCATCCAGCACGAGTACTGAGCGGAGAGGCCCCTAAGGGAGTGCGGCGTCCAAGAAGGCCCCAGCAGTCCGTCACTCCATCCCGCGACTTCAAATCCTCCGCGAGGGCACGCGCCTCGCGGAGCGCCGCGGCAGGCCAAAACGGGAACTCAAGCGGACGCAAAGGCGGGCCCACGAACAGAGGCGCCCGCCAGGGCACGGTGGCCTCAAAACCTGTCCGACTGGAGGGTTGCGCGGAATAGGGGTGCAGGCTGACTGGCTACTGAGCCTCAAGGGAGGCAGGCGCCTCCAGCACGAAGTAGACGCAAAAAAGCCGGCTGCGTGTCAGCAGCCGGCGGATGTTGTGGGCCAGGAGTTTGAGGAGGACTTCGGCCCGGACGGTGCTGG
>NZ_RAWR01000039.1:0-52402 GCF_003986945.1 Corallococcus sp. AB018
GGGCCACCATGGCAGCGCCCTGGATGGCCTGGGAAAGCCCCATGCGGCGATCTCCAAGAATGAGATCGCCACACCCTCAACCATGGCGGTAGGTCCTCGCAAGGCCCACCTATCTGATCGGCATTGCATCTAAGGCCGCGCCCGTCAGGGGACCGTGTAGAGCCCGACGACGTTCGGGTCCAGCGTGGCGCTGGAGATGCGCAGGCCGGTGGCGGTGCTGATGCTCGCGACGTCCGTCACGCCCAGGTCCGCCAGTGAGAACGAAACGCCTCCCAGCTTGGACTGCACCATGCCCACCGGGTTGCCGGTGAGGCTCGCCACGCCGCTGGTGTACGAGACGGTCGCCAGCGCGGTGGACGTGTTGCCCGCCGCCGAACCGGTGAAGTCGCTCGCGAGCAGCGCCAGCGAGTAGCTGCCCACGGTCTGGTTGGACGCGTTGATCAGCGTGACGGTGGCGTCGTCGCCGAGCGTCGTGGAGGTGGGCGTGCTGTCCACGATGAAGAATCGCGTCTTCGTGGTGAACGCCGCGCCGAACTGGAAGTGGCCCGTGTTCAGGTTGTTCGTGCCGTCGTGGATGCTCAGCCCGGTGGAGGCCGCGTTGGCGTTCGCGGGAACCGTGCCCCGGGCGCTGGGTGTGTTGGTGCTCGTGATGCCGTTGGCCGTAGCACCCACGAGGTTCGTGAACGTGCCCTCCGACGTCGTGAGCGATGCGAGCTGCGTGTTGCCGGTGACGTTGGCCGGTGCCCCCGCCGTCACCGAGCCTGTGAAGGTCGCGCCGGTGACACGCAGGCGCGTGGGCGCGTTGCCGACCGGATCCGGCAGCGCGGTGATTTCATGGGCGATGCGGTGGAGGGTCGCCGCATCGGCCGCGCTGATGCCCAGGTCGGCCGCCGCGCTGCCCGTGCCCGTCGCCAGACCGCGGGGATCCGCCTGGGTGATCTTCGCGAACAGCACCGCCGCGGACAGATAGCTGCCGTACTTGCTGGAGTGCCGGCTGTCCTGGGCGCTCCAGAGGTTGAACATCCCCGGAGAGATGCCATCCGCGGGATTCGGGTCGGCCAGGTTCTGGTCCACCGCGCGCATGTAGCCATCACCCACGCGCGCGACGCCTGTGAAGCCCAGGTCGCGGTAGGCCTTGAAGTAGGCATCGCGCAGGTCGGTCTGCATCGCCTGGAGCCCCGCGGTCCCGCTCGGGTAGCCCTGCGCGCCCACGGACGTAGGTGACGACCACGTCTCATACAGATACAGGTTCGCGGAAGGGTTCGCGGCGCGCACCAGGGTGCGCAGGTCGCGCACGGCATCCGTGAAGCCCGTGGGCGAGCCGCCGCGCGAGGTGGGCAGCGGCGTCGTGCTCTGCTCCTGGAACACGACGGTGTTCCACGTCGCCTGACCGATGGTGGCGGCCCGGTTCGTGTGGTGCCACCGGAGCGTCTGGCCGCTGGCCGTCTCCAGGCTCACGTTGAAAGTGAGGCCGGCCTGCACGGTCAGCTTCTTGAAGATGCCCGGGATGCCGCCCTGTCCGGAGCCGTTCGTGTCGGTGACGGAGGCCTTGTTGTACGAATAGACCGGCTGCTCGTTGCCGTGCGTGAAGCTGTTGCCCACGAAGAGGATGTTGCCGCTGGTGACCTCGGCGGTGGCGCTGCCCAGGTCGTCCTGCTCGGGCTCAGGGCGGGATGCACAGCCCGCCTGGGTCGCGATGACGCCCCAGGCCATCAGGCCTAGCACTCGCGGGTGAACGGCGGCCAACAACGCAGTCAGGCGGGACCGGGGCATTTCGCCATCATGACGGAATAACGAGTTTAACGCGAGTCGGTGTCTGTCTTCACCCGCGCCGGTCGCGCAGCCGCGTGTATGTGTATGAAACGAGCAGCAGCATGACACCCAGCAGGATGAACGTGACCACGCGCTGATCCGGCGGCAGCTTCGCCACGTCCACCAGCACCAGCCGCCCCAAGGCGAGCCCCAGCACCGCCAACGCGGCCAGCCGGTACCAGCGCTCGCGCACCGCGAAGCCCACGCCGAAGAGGAGGAAGGCGGCGATGACCCAGCCCAACGTGACGAGCCCGTCGGGCATCCGCGCGCCCACCAGCGCCACCAGCGCCAGTCCTGCTCCCGCAGCGCAAATGGCGGTGAAGGCCGTCCGGGCCTCGGGTTCGGGCAGGCCCGCGACTCGCACCGTCCCGCCGCGCTCCACCAGCACGAACGCCACCACCAACCCGATGAGCAACGTCAGGCGGCCCGGCGTCTCCCATTCACACGCGCCCAGCGCCACGTAGAGGATGAGCACGCCCACGCCCCGCAGCACCGGGGACTCCACCCCGCGCGCGGCCAGGCCCGCGACGAGCCCCGTCACCGTCCATGCCGCCACCAGCGCGACGTCGTCGTAGCGCGCGGGCATGGCCAGCGCGAGAGTCACCGCCGTCAGCGCCAGGTACGCGTGCGTCAGCGCCGTGGGCGCACGCTGGAGCCTGGACACGACGGCCCCCGCGCCATGCGCCAGCGCGACGACGAGGAGGAAGCCGAAGAGGTGCGAGTCCTGCTCCTGAGCAACTTCGTACGCGCCCAGCGACGTCAGGCCCACCCAGTTGAGCAGCGTGAACGCGAGGCTTGCGCGCACGGGCAGGTCGCGCGGGCGCACCAGCAGCGCCACGGAGAACAGCAGGAAGTAGAGCGCGAGGAAGCCCAGGCTCAACAGGAGCCGGTCATCCTCGGGCGCACCCGGCGCCATGTGTCCCGTGCGCACCGCCCAGACGACGTGCGTGCTGTACACGGCCACCAGGCTGGACAGGGGCACGATGACCCAACGGTTGCGCACCAGGAAGAACAGCGCGCCCGCCGCGAGCATCGTCGTGGACAGCAGTGTGAACGCGGTGATGTCGCTGAGCATCCCCGTGTGCAGTCCCAGGAACAGCGCGATGCCCGCCACCGTCTCCGACTGCATCCGGTGCGCGATGGTCACGATGGCCACCACGAACCCCGCGAGCAGCACCAGCGCCAGCACCTCGCTGTCGATGACCCGCACCGCGGGGATGAAGTGCAGCGCGTAGGTGACGAAGTACGCGAGCGCCAGGCCGCCGCCGAAGACGATGCGTCCGAACAACTGGTGCCGCCGCGCCAGCCACAACCCGAACGCGCCCAGCCCCGCGCTGAGCAGGTAGCCCGCGCCCACGCGCGCCAGCACCCCCAGCTCCCCGAAGTGGTACGTGATGAGGTACGCGATGCCGATGATGAGCGCCACGATGCCCAGGCGGCTCAACCAGTAGGTGCCGACATGCGCCTCCAGGTCCCGCTGCTGCTCGGGCACTGCCACCGGGGCCGCGACTGTGCCGGCCGCGGGCATGGTCACGGGGCGCGGCGCCTCCCGGGACTCCAGGCTCGCGAGCCGCGTCTCCAGGGCCGCGACCGTCGCCTCCAATCGCTTCACCGTGTCCCGCAGGTCCTGCCCGTCACCTTCGTCCGACATGGACTCCCCTCGTACTCCAGCGCGCATTCCGGCCCGGGGAATCTTCAAGTACGGGCCTGGCGTCCCTTCAGTTTGAGACGAATCCGTTCGCCGGCGTTGATACATCCCAGGCATCAACGCGGCGGAGCTTCAGCAGCTCTGACGCCGCGTGAGCGTGGCAGCGGCCCCCGGGGAGTGCGCACGGGGGCCGGAGGCCGTTGCTTCAGGCGAGGTTGTGGAACACGTGCTGCACGTCGTCGTCCTGCTCCAGCATGTCCACCAGCTTGAGCACCTCCGTGGCCTGCTCCTCGGGCAGCTCCTTCAGGGTGCCGGGCAGGGGGATGTACTCGGACTGGGTGGACGCGGTCGCGATGCCCTTGGCTTCAATCGCGGACATGAGCTTGCCGAAGTCGGCGAACTTGCAGCGCAGGAGCAGCTGCTTCTCGCCCTTCTCGCCCGTGGTCTCGCCCATCTCCTCCAGGCCGTGGTCGATGAGCTCCAGCTCCAGCTCCTCCGCGTTCAGCCCTTCGGCGTCCAGGCGGATGGCGCCCATGCGCTCGAAGAGGCGGGAGACGCTGCCCGCCGTGCCCATGCTTCCGCCCAGCTTGGTGAAGGGGAAGCGGACGTTGGCCACGGTGCGCGTGACGTTGTCCGTGGCCGCCTCCACCAGGATGCCCACGCCGTGCGGCGCGAAGCCTTCGTACAGGAGGATCTGGTAGTCGGCCTGGTCCTGACCACTGGCGCGCTTGATGGCGGCGTCCACGTTGGTCTTGGGCATGTTCGCCGCGCGGGCGTTCTGCACGGCCCGGCGCAGCGCGGGGTTCGATTCGATGGTCGGCCCGCCCGCCTTCACCGCGATCACGATGTCCTTCGTGATGCGCGTGAAGACCTTCGCCATCTTGTTCCAGCGGGCGAACATCGTCGCCTTGCGTGTCTCGAAAATGCGTCCCATGGTGTCCTCAGTATACCGAGAGCCGCTCCCGTGGAGCGGGTTTCGCAGAAGGGGCCCGTGTCACCCGCGCGGGAAGCGGCTCGCCAGCGCGTCCGCCAGGGGGCCCGCGCTCGTGCGCAGGGGGTCCACGCAGGGCAGGCCATGCGCCCGGCCGGTGGCCTCCAGGAGCGCCCGCGCCTCGTCCTCGCCCAGGTGCTCCGTGTTGATGGCGATGCCCGTGCACTGGATGGCTGGGTTCGTCAGCCGGCCCTCCAGCACCGTGCGGTCGATGACGTCCTGGATGGATGGCAGCGGGTGTTTCACGCCGCGCATGCTCGTGCGCGTGGGCTCGTGACAGACGATGAACGCGTCCGGCTGTGAGCCGTGCAGCAGGCCCAGCGTGACGCCCGCGAAGGAGGGGTGGAACAGCGACCCCTGGCCCTCCACCACGTCCCAGTGGTCCGCGTCGTTCGCGGGCGTGAGCCACTCCGCCGCGCCGGAGACGAAGTCGGACACCACGGCATCCAGCGCCACGCCTCGCCCGGAGATGAGGATGCCCGTCTGCCCGGTGGCCCGGAAGTCCGCCTTCCACCCGCGCTGACGCAGCTCTTTCTCCAGCGCCAGCGCCGTGTACTTCTTGCCCACCGCGCAGTCGGTCCCCACGGTCAGCACGCGCAGGCCGGGCCGCTTCGTGCCCTTTCCCGTGGCGAAGTCCCTGTCCGGGAAGCGCACGTCGTGCAGCTTGCGCCCGTGCCTCGCCGCCGCGGCCGCCACGGCGGGGAACGAAGACAGACGCTTGTGCAGCCCGGTGGCCACGTCCATCCCGGCCTCCAGCGCCCGCACCAGCGTGTCCACCCACGCGTCCGCCAGCACGCCGCCCGGATTCACCACGCCCACCACCAGCGTGCGCGCGCCCTTTGCCTTCGCCTGGGCGATGTCCATGTCCGGCAGGCCACAGTCCGCCACGCAGCCCGGGAGGCGCAGTTGACCCACGCACCAGTCGGGCCGCCAGTCCACGATGCCGTGCGCCGTCTTGGCCGCGAGCTGATCCCTCACGTCTCCCAGGAACAGCAGGTAGGGCTTGTCGATGTCCACGCGCGGTGCCTTAGCACGGCCGAAAAACGGCGTGGAAATGGCGCGGGGGAATAAGCGCGACACCGGACGTAACAGGGAGGAGCCCGCGGATGGGCTCCCTCTTCCGGAGTCACCCATGCGCTTCATCCCTACCGCCGCGTTCGTGTTCGCCGCCTCGCTCGCCACCGCCTGTGGGGGACCTCTCGAGGAGGAGACCCCTGGCGCCGAGGTCGTGGACGAGTCCGTCGCCAGCCAGGAGCAGGGCATCGACGAGTCCTGCGTGGGTTCGGGCGTGGTGCTGGCGCAGCCGGACGGCGCGTCGGTGGCGGCCGTCTTCCCCCACTGCTCGTACGCGGACATCTCCGCGGCCTCCAACGATGGCACCTATGATCAGCCGTCCTGCGTGCACCGCTTCGTGACGGAGATCACCGGCCTGAACGGCAACTACGCCCAGCCGTTCGTGGAGGTCATCCCGGCGTCGAGCAACGTCACGGAGAGCGCCTGCAAGGGCGTGGCGATCACCGGCGCCGCGTTCGGCTACGCGAACGGCGTCTGGTGGGGGCTGGGCTCGGTGAGCACCACCGGCACCTGGTACCCGGCGGGTCCCTTCTTCCCGGCGTTCTGCGGGCTGCGCGTCAACATCGGCACGGGCGGGTCCGGCTACAGCAAGATTCGCGTCACGGGCTTCGGAGCGGCGCTGGGCGTCTTCAAGGCCCGGGTGCGCACGGGCGTTCGCATCGGCAACGGCCCCTGCTAGCCCTCCAGCCTGCCATTCCGGGTCTCCCACCTGTCGGGTGGGAAGCGCCAGGGAGGGTGTCGATGGACTTCGCGGGCGGGGCGGCTCCTGCTAGGAACGCCCCCGTGGTCTTCCGCCCGCGATCGCCCCGCGCCGTCCCGCCCGGGGAGTCCTCCGCATCCAAGCCGGAGGTGCCTTCGGCCTCCCGTGAGGACGCGGCGGAGTTCCAGGCGCTCATCGCGCGGTGCGCTCCGGCGTTGGAGGAGCGGGCCCGCATCCTCTGCCGGGGCCGAAACCCGGCGGACGCGAAGGACTTGTTGCAGGAGACCTACGAGCGGGCCTTCCGCGCGTTTCATACGTATGACCGGTCCGCGCCTCCCATGGCGTGGCTGGCGTCCATCCTCGTTCGACGCTTCCTCGACTGGTGCCGGCACGACCGGCGCCACCCCCAGGAGGAATTCACCGACGCGATGGGGGACACCCTGGCGGAGGCCGAAGCCGCCCCGGAGACATGGGCGCGCTACACGTTGGATGACGTGTGGAAGGCGGTGGAACAGCTTCCCCCGGAGCTGCGCGAGGTGGTCCGCATGAAGGACATGGAGCGACAGAGCTACGCGGAGATCGGCCGACGGCTCGGCATCCCGTCCATGACGGTGGGCACCCGTCTGTTCCGCGCACGCAAGAAGCTCAAGGAGCTGCTCCTCGCGCGGGAAGGCACCGCGGGGGGCACGGCGTGACCGTCTCCTGTGAACAGCTCGCCGCCTTCGTGGACGGGGAGCTTCCGCCAGAAGAGGCCGAGGCCTTCCAGGCCCACCTCGCGACCTGCGCGGAGTGCCAGGCCGGCCTGGAGGACCAGGTGCAGGCGAGCCTCCTCGTGCAGGCCGCCGCTGACGCGCGTGCCGTGTCCGGCGCCGGGGAAGCCGTGAGGCCTCCCGGTACGGGCGCACGGCCCGCGGCGTCCCCCGGTTCGGCTGGTTCGGAAGGCGGCTCCGCGGGTTCAGGACTCCGTGCCGTTCCCGGGACGGGAAGCCGGTCCGAGCCGGCGTCCGATGCCGGGACGCGCTCCCCGTCCGCTCGCCCGCGCGGCCGTGCAGTGTGGGATCGCCGCCGTGTGGCGGGTTTCGCGGCCGCTGCCGCCGCGGTGGTGTTCGCGGTGCTGCTGGTGGGACGTCCATGGCGCTCCACGGAGACAGAGCGTGCGCTGCCCTTCGCGCTGGCCTCCGCGCGCCCGCTGGAGGGCCGGCTCAGTCACCCGGGCCTCGTGGACTACCGGGCCACGGGCACGATGCGCGGCGGTGCTGACGGACGGCCGGAGCTGGATCTCAAGGCCCTGTCGGAGCTGGAGGCGAAGGGCGACCTGCACGGCGTCGCGACCGCCTGGCTCGCGGCCGGGGACTTCGAGCGCGCGGAGCGCATCCTGGAGCGGCTGCCCGCGTCTCCCGCCGTCATGGGCGACCTGTCGCTGGCGGCCCTGGGCCGTGCCCAGCCGGAGCGCGCGCTGACGCTTCTGGAGAGGGGCTTGGAGACCGCTCCGGACGACGCACGGCTGCACTGGAACCGGGGCCTCGCGCTCCAGGCGCTCTCGCTGGAGCTGGCCGCCGCGGCGGAGTTCTCCCGCGTGGCGCTGGCGAAGGAGCCCGGCTGGAGCACCGAAGCCACCGAGCGCGCGGACGGCCTGCGCAAGGGCGCGCTGGCGCGTCGGGACTCGTGGCAGGCCATGAACGCGGCCGGCATGGAGTTGGCGCTGGAAGGCACGCCGTACCCGGGCTCGATGGCGCGGCGCAACCCGGACCTGGCCCGGCTGTACCTCTACCACGCGTTGCGCGCGGCCCCGTCCGTGGAGCGCGTGAAGACGCTGGCCCCGCTGGCCGCGCTGCTGGACGATGTCACCCACACCCAGACCGCGAGCGCCTACGCGACGCGCGTGGCGGCGGCGGACTTCAGCAAGCGCGGCCCGCTGGCCAACACCTACCGCGAGCTGCTGGCCGGCACGCATTCGCTGCAGGGCGCGGAGGTGGACGCGTTCCTCGCGCGGCTGCGGCGCTCCGGCGAGCGCGACCTGTTGCTGGGCGCCATCCTGCTGCTCCACCAGGAGGACCGCTTCGTCGACGAGCTGGCGACGCTGGTCCGTCAGTCCGGTGAGCCCGCCTGGTACGACGCTCCGCTCGCCCGGGGCCGGGCCCAGGCGGCGCAGGCCCGGGGCGACATGGAGACGGCGGAGACGTCCCTCAAGAACGGGCTGGCGGCGTGCCGGAGCGCGGGCTTCCAGGACCGTTGCGTGGACCTCCAGCGGCACCTGGCGGCGCTCTACAACCGGATGGATCGCCGCCACGAGGCCGGGTCGCTGGCGCGCTCCGCGCTGGAAGAGGCGTTCCGCACCGACAGCTGGTTCCAGGAGGAGGTGCTCCTGTCCGACCTGGTGACGAGCGCGCGGCTGAGCCACGCCCCGGCGCTCGCCCGTGCCTACCTGGACGAGTTCGTCCAGCACGCGCCGGAGGACTGCGCACGCCGGTCGGAGTACCACCACGCACGGGCGCTCCTCTTCGTGGAGGACCTGGACGCGAAGCGGGCCCGGCGCGAGGTGCAGGACTCGCTCACCTGTCCCACCGCGCCCACGCTCCTGGAGGTCGCCGTCGCGGGAGACCTGCTGCGGTTGGAGGGCAGCACCGTGCCGGGCCGTGAGCTGGACCGCGTGCGCGAGCGCATCCGCGTGCTGCGCGAGGACCCGTCGCTGACCACCGGCGAGCGGTTGCTCGTGGACCACATCGAAGGGCGCATCCTCATCGAGCGCGACCGTGAAGACGGCCAGAAGCTCCTGCGCGGGGTCATCACCGGCTCGGTGCTCCACCGCTCCACCGACATCGAGGCGCGCAAGGCCTGGGCCCACAGCCACCACGTGCTGGTGATGGACGCGGGCCGGGCGAAGGAATGGGGCCCCGCGGTGGACCTGCTCGCGCAGGAGGTGGACCGCACCGCGCCCACGTCGTGCCTGCTGGCGCTGGCGGGCCAGGATGAACGGATGCTCTTCGTCGCCCGAGGCCCCACCGGCGCGAGCGACGGCCTGTACCTCCACGCCCTCAAGCAGCCCCTGCGCGAACAGGTGCCCGCGGTGCCCGAGAAACTCCTGCAGGTGCTCGCCGGCTGCGACGTGGTGCGAGTGCTCGCCGAGCCCATCCTCCTGGGGCGTCCGGGGCTGCTGCCCGGGGACCGTGCGTGGAGCTACCTGGCTCCGGGCGGCCACCGCGTGGAGGCTCCGGCCTCGGCGCCCGTGCCAAAGCGGCTGGTGGTGTCGGACGTGGAGCCGCCCGCGACGCTGGGGTTGCCTCGCCTGATGCCGTGGAAGGGCATGACGGGGCAGGGCGATGTCCACCTGCGGGGCCGCGCGGCGACGCCGGAGGCGGTCCTCGCGGAGATGGAGGACGCCACGGAGGTGGAGCTGCACACGCACGGCCTCTCAGGCACCGTGTCCGACGCGGCCTTCCTGGCGTTGTCCCCGGACGTGGCCGGCCGCTACGCGCTCACCGCGGAGGAGCTGGAAGGGCACACGCTCCGGGGCACCCCGGTGGTGATGCTGGCCGCTTGCGACGCGAACGTGGGCGCGTGGCGCTACCACGCGGTGTCCAGCCTGCCGTCCGCGCTGATTCAAGCGGGCGCGCGGGCCGTGGTCGCGCCCTCCACGGAGGTGCCGGACGTGGAGGCCGGTGCCTTCTTCCAGTCGCTGGTGGACTCGCTGCGGCGAGGCACTCCGCCTGCCCAGGCGCTCCGGGACACCCGCGCACGGTGGCTCCAGCAGGGCAGCCCCCGGTGGGTCCAGGACCTGGTCGCGTTCGAATAGACTCCCGGCGAATATCCGCGCCGCCGCGCGTAAGGGCACCGGGAGGATTCATGATCACGCGTTGGAAGTCCGCAGTGGGAAGCATGGCCGTGGGAGTTGTCGCCCTGTCGGCGGCGCAGGCAGGGGCCCAGCCGGCGAGGGCCCAGAACAATCAGGTGAAGCTCGCCCCGGCGAAGCCCATCGCGAGCCCGGCGAAGGCGAAGTCCAGCGGCACCGTGGACGTGGCCGTGGATGAAGGCGCCAAGGGCACCCGCATGTACCGGTATGCCCGGGGCAGCGGGAAGCTCACGCTGGTGAAGCAGCTCACGCAGAGAGAGGCGGCCAGCACCACCGCCGGCTTCAAGGCGTTGTCGTCGGTGGAGGCCGGTGGCGGCACGTCCCTGGTGGATCCCGATCGTGGCGGCGCCGTCGCCCCCGAAGGCAAGCCTCCCAAGGGCGGACCCCCGGGCGGACATGAAGAGGGCCAGCAGCTCACCCAGTCGGACCTGGCCAACATCAACCGCGAGCTGGGCAGCCTGAAGCTGAACAAGTCCCAGGTGAAGATCGGCACCCAGGCCCAGCGCTAATCCCAGCCGCTCAGCGGAAGGAACGGACGGCCGTGGCGCCGGAGTGGGGACACGTATCCTCGCCCCGGAGGGCCACGGCCTTCACGTTCCTGGATGAACGCCGGCCCACGCGTTCAACCCCAGACGCCCGGAGTGTCTGCCCTGACCTCGCTCCCGCGTTTCCCGCACCTCTCGCGCCTTGCCACACGTACAACGTGGTCGCACTTTTCGTGCGTGAGGGGGCGCTGCTCGCCCGTTTGTCTTTGACGCCCTCCTTGTCCAAACGTTCGTGGGTCCGGCTGGAGCGCCCGCGGCAGCAGGAGGTTGCACACATGGGGAACGTGGAGAACGGGCGTCGTCGTGGCGCGGGGGGGCTCTCATGGTGGGCGTGGGGACTGACCGTGGCCGTCCTGGGCGCGGGATGTGATCCGGGCGGCCGGGAGCCCGAGCCAGCGGATCCGCTGGCCACGCAGGAGCAGGCGGCCCTCAGTTACAACAGCCTTTCGTACAACGGGTTGTCGTTCAATGGGCTGTCATTCAATGGCCTGTCCTTCAACGGGCTGTCGTTCAATGGCTTGTCATCCACGGCCTTCGCGTCGTGGTACGGCGCGAATCCGGCGCTCGCGGCGGAGGTCATGCGCTACATCGTGCGCTGCGCCATTCCGGAAGGGCAGACACGCACGTACACAGATGCGCAGACGAACACGGTGCACACGTGGACGGGCCTGCTGGGCCTGGCGCCGGGCTGGGCCGGAGGGGCGCCGGCGACGGAGGCGGAACAGCAGATCGTCTCCGCGTGCCTCGCGGCGCACAGCAATCCCTTCGGCGTGAGCGTGCCCATCTCCGTGTTGGGCCGGGACGGCCTGGGGGTGGCCATCCCCGCCTCCGAGGGTGAGTTGGCCACCTTCGCCCGGCCGGAGTCGTGCTTCTTCGGCAATCTCTTTCAGGGGCAGGGGCTCTACGCGGGCAGCCAGAACCCGCCCCTGGACGCGACCCAGAGCACCACGCGCGCGTGCTCGGTGGTGGATGGCTCCGGGATGCCTCGCATGACGTGCGCGCCGCTCATCTACGTGGGCAGCTGCTTGGACGTGTGCACGCAGGCGGGAACGACCTTCGCGAGCTGCACGGTGGGTGGCGTGAGCTTCCAGCCGCTCACCACGCGCGTGCGCGACTCGGACCTGTCCGTGTGCGGCGATGGCACCTGCCAGGTGACGGAGTCCTGCGGAGCGTCCAACTCGTACAACGCGTGCGCGGCGGACTGCGGCGCCTGTCCGTGAGGTGAGCGCGGGCGGCCTTCAGCCGGAGTGGGAGCCCAGGCCGGAGGCCGCGCCCACGCGCAGCCGTTCATGCAGCGCGTCCGTGAGCAGGTACCAGAACTGGACGTTGCCGAAGCTGAGGATGTCGCCGCCCCGGAGCGGCACCTCGCGCTGCCCGATGGTGCTGGCATTGACGAAGGTGCCGTTGGTGGAGCCCAGGTCGCGCACGGTGCAGCGGCCCGCCGCCCGGCTCCACTTGAGCTCCGCGTGCTGCTTGGACACGGACGCATCGTCCAGCACCAGCTCGCAGTCCAGCCTGCGGCCAATGCGGAGCACCTCCGAATCCCGGAGGGTGGGGAGGGTGGCGACGAGCAAATCGTCGAACTCGAAGAGCAGGGCGAGCATGCCCTGCTCGACGTCGCCGGGGTCCGCCATGCGGGTGGGCGCGAGCGCGGCGGCGGACAGCTCCGACGGCGGACGCTGCACCAGCGCGAAGGGGCCCAGCTGATGCTGGAAGGCGCCCACGGGGAGGGCGGAGGCGAGTGCGCGCAATTCCTGGACGGACAGCACGTGGAGCAGCCTAACGGGTCGGCCGTCGGGCGCCCAGCCACTACCGGACGATGGTTGTAAGGCTTTCGTTGACCGGCCAGTCACTCGTTCCCTACATTGACCCTTTCGAGTCGCGGGTCGGGTTCCAGGAGGGAACGCCAGACCCCCGATGCGCAGCCAGGTGATGGAAGGAGCGGTGGTTCGATGAGCGGGAGCGACAACATCCCGATGACCCCCCACGGTCTGCAGAAGCTCAAGGACGAGCTGAAGCACCTCCAGTCCGTGGAGCGGGGCAAGATTTCGCGTGAGATCGAGGTCGCGCGTGCGCACGGCGACCTGCGAGAGAACGCGGAGTACCACGCGGCCAAGGAGAAGCAGTCGCACATCGAGGGGCGCATCCTGACCCTCGGCGACTGGATCGCCCGCTCGGAGGTCATCGATCCGGCGAAGCTGGGCGGCGACAAGGTCATCTTCGGCGCCACCGTGGAGCTGGTGGACACGGAGAACGACAAGACCATCAGCTACCGCCTGGTGGGTGAGACGGAGGCCGACCTGAAGAAGCGGTGGATCGCGGTGACCTCGCCGGTGGCGCGCGCGCTCATCGGCAAGAAGGTGGGCGACGTCGCCACGGTGCAGAGCCCCGGCGGCGTGCGCGAGCTGGAGGTCACGGCCATCAGCTTCGAGGATCCGCAGGAAGAGTCGGCCAGCTAGCGCTGAAGCCCGGCTGGCCGGGTGTCCTTCGGGGGGGCGGGCCTGGGCTCGCTCCCCCGGTTTCGTTTTCCCTGCGACGTCAGAGCGCTTCGTAGAATGGAGGCTGGAAATCCCGCGTGAACCACCCGCTCGCCAGCCTCGTTGGACCTCTCAAGTACGCGTGTCAGCGTGACTTCGCCCAGCTCGGGATCGTGCGGGATTTGCGCACGTTGATGGAGCGCACCCTGGCGTCGGCCGGGGGCGTGGACGCGCGGGCCCTGGAGGACTTGAGGGCGGCGCTGCCGCACGTGGATCCGCCCGCGCCGCCGGAGCACCGCAAGGCCGCGCTGCGCCAGGTGCTGGGCGCGCTGAAGCTCAGCGGCGTGGTGCTGCCGGAGGAGCTGGAGCGGGTGGTCGTCACGGGGGAGATCAACGCCGTGGCGGCGGGCTTTCCCCGGTCGCCGGAGCGTGCGCACGTGCTGGAAGGGGAGCTGAACGCCGCGCCGCCGCGCCGCCGGTTGACGCCGCCGCCAGGGACGGTGGAGGCGCGTGGCAACACCGTGCCGCCGTGGCGTTCGCAGGACCCCGTGCCGCAGGTGGGCGGTGGCGTTCCGGCGGCAGCGCCCGCATCCCGGCAGCCGCAGGCCCGTGCAGCTTCGCTTTCGCCCGGAGCGGGTCCCCAAGGTGGGAACGCAGGTCCCGTGAAGGGCGAGCCGGTGCCCTACGGCGCACGCATGGCGGCCTCCCGGGGCGCTGCCGCGATGGGCCCCGCGCAAGGTGACGCCCAGCCCTACGGTGCGCGCATGGCCGCGGCCCGGAACGCAGCCGTTCCCGCGGGTGCGGCGGCCCGTGTTCCGGGGGCGAAGCCCAATGCGAGCACCGAGCCTCGCAAGGGCGCACCGCCGGCGGACCGTGCTCCCGCGGAGAAGGCCCGGAAGAAGAAGGCCAAGGCCGTGGGCGCGGAGGCGTCCCGCTCCGAGGCGAAGCTGCTGTCCATCGCGCCGCGCACCGGCCCGTTGTCCGCGCCGCTCAAGACGCTGGGCAAGCGCCTGGGGCCGCGGCTCGTCGCGGTGCTCGACAAGAAGGGCCTGCGCCGCACCGGCGACATCCTGTTCCTGTTGCCACGCTGTTACGAGGACCGCCGCAAGCTGCGCACCATCGCGGAGCTCATCCCCGGCGAGCGCGGCGTGACGGTGGGCACCGTGAAGACGGCCGACTTCGTCCCGGGGCGCGGCGGCAAGCGCATGTTCCGCGCCGTCGTGGGGGACCGCTCCGGCAGCATCGCCGCCACCTATTTCAACGCCGGACCGTGGCTCAAGAGCCGCTTCTCCGTGGGCAAGCAGCTGGTGCTCTCCGGCGAGGTGCGCGCCTCCATGAACGGCCGGGAGATGGCCCACCCGGAGCTGGAGCCCGCCGAGGACCTGGAGAACACGACCTCCGTCCACTTCCACCGCATCGTCCCCGTCTACCCGGGCTTCGAGCGCGGCGAGCAGCGCTCCTTCCGCGAGCTGACCTCGCGCATCAGCGAACAGCACGCGCACCACCTGGAAGAGCCGCTGCCCGCGGACCTGCGTCGCCGCTATCACCTGATGGGCCTGCCGGACGCGCTGCGCTTCATCCACTTCCCGCCCGACGACGCGGACCTGGAGGCGCTGGACGCGCACCAGAGCCCCGCGCACCGCCGGCTCGCGTTCGACGAGCTGTTCTTCCTCCAGCTGGGCATGGCCCTCAAGCGTCAGGGCATCAAGGCGGAGGAGGGCATCGCCTTCGACGTCACCCCGGCGCGGCTGGACAAGGCCCGCGCCGCGCTGCCCTTCCAGCTCACCGGGGCGCAGGCGCGCGTGGTGGGGGACCTCGCCCGGGACATGGCGCGTCCGGAGCCCATGAACCGGCTGGTGCAGGGCGACGTGGGCAGCGGCAAGACGGCCGTGGCGCTGGTGGCCGGCATGGTGGCGCTCCAGGACGGCTACCAGGTGGCGGTGATGGCCCCCACCGAAATCCTGGCCGAACAGCACGAGCGCACCTTCCGCCGCATCCTGGAGCCGCTGGGCTACCGCGTGGGGCTCATCAGCGCGGCGGGCACCGCGAAGCACAAGCGCGAGGTGCGCGAGTCCGTGGCGAAGGGCGACATCCACCTCGCCGTGGGCACGCACGCGCTGCTGGAGGGCGGCGTGTCCTTCCAGAAGCTGGGGCTTGTGGTCATCGACGAGCAGCACCGCTTCGGCGTGCTCCAGCGCCACACGCTCATGAGCAAGGGGCTCACGCCGGACGTGCTGGTGATGACCGCCACGCCCATCCCGCGCACGCTCGCGATGACGCTCTACGGCGACCTGGACGTGTCCATCATCGACCAGCTGCCGCCGGGCCGCACGCCCATCACCACGCGCGTCTTCAACAACGAGCAGCGCGCGCGCGTCTACGAAGCGGTGGGCTCGGAGCTGGCCAAGGGCCACCAGGCCTACGTCGTCTATCCGCTGGTGGAGGAGTCGGAGAAGCTGGACCTGGAGGACGCCACTCAGGGCGCGACGAAGCTCCAGGTGGTGTTCCCCAACGCCAGCGTGGGCCTGCTGCACGGGCGCATGAAGCCGGAGGAGAAGGACGCCGTGATGGAGGCCTTCCGCGACAAGCGCATCCAGCTGCTCGTCTGCACCACGGTGGTGGAGGTGGGGGTGGACGTGCCCAACGCATCCGTCATGGTGGTGGAGGCCGCGGAGCGCTTCGGCCTGTCGCAGCTGCACCAGCTGCGCGGACGCGTGGGCCGTGGCGCCGCGGCCAGCTACTGCTTCCTCGTCGCGGGCGCCGCGCGCTCCTGGGAGTCCACCGAGCGGCTGGGCGTGATGGAGCGCAGCAGCGACGGCTTCGTCATCGCGGAGAAGGACCTGGAGATCCGCGGCCCCGGCGAGTTCCTGGGCACGCGGCAGAGCGGCCTCCCGGAGCTGGCCGTGGCGAACCTCGTGCGCGACGGCGATCTCTTGTCGCTCGCCCAGGCGGAAGCGCGGCGCATCATGGACGCCGACCCCCAGCTCCAGAAGCCGGACCACCAGGGGCTCGTGAAGGCGCTGGAGGAGCGCTGGGAGGGCCGGCTCGCGCTTGCCCGGGTGGGGTAGGCCCGAGGAGGCCCGCGCCCGCCCCCTGGATTGTCCCGGACTGTCGTCGTGCTTACTTTCCTGGCTGGAGGACCACGGGGGGCGTACGCGATGGGAGACTGGGGGCGAGCGGAGTATCTGGCGCGGCAGGGCATCCGGGATCGACGGGTGCTCGCGGCGATCGCCAACCTGAGCCGCGCGGACTTCGTGCCCTTGGACGCGCGGGACTCGGCCCATCAGGACGTGCCGCTGCCCATCGGCCACGGGCAGACCATCAGCCAGCCCTACGTGGTGGCCCTGATGACCGAGGCCCTGCGCCTGCGCGGTTGTGAGCGCGTGCTCGAAATCGGCACCGGCTCCGGCTACCAGACAGCGGTGCTGGCACTGCTGGCCCGCGAGGTCTTCACGGTGGAGATCGTCCGCGAGCTGGCCCGGCCCGCCCGGCGGTTGCTCCACCGGCTGGGCTTCACCAACGTGTTCTACCGGGAGGGTGACGGCTCCCAGGGTTGGGCCCAGGCCGCGCCCTTCGACGCCATCATCGCCACCGCCGCGCCAGAGGACATCCCCCGGGAGCTCCTGCGCCAGCTGAGGCCCGGGGGGCGGATGGTCATCCCCGTGGGCTCCGTGAACGAGCCGCAGGAGTTGCTGCGCATCCGCCGGAGACAGCCGGGGATGCTGCCCCGGGTGGAGCGCCTGCTGCCGGTGCGCTTCGTCCCCATGATGGGACTGGGCTCCGCCCCGAGCTGAGCGGGTGCGACAGGCCGCACGCCTGCATGCCCACTCCTTCGCGTCCCGGGGTCGCGTTGCCGAGCGGTGAGGGGACCGGTAACGTCCCGCCCATGATCATCTGCCCGGTCTGCGACCACGTGCAGTCGGAAGGCGAAGAGTGCGAAGGCTGCGGCAAGCGCTTCCCCGGCCTCATGAACATCCCCGCGCCTGTCGTGGCCCCGTTGGCGGAGCTGGAGCTGACGCACCACGCGGGAGGCCGTGTGCCGGTGGACGCGCCCGCGCTGCCGGAGCTGGACCTGACGCGGCTGCGCTCGGGGCCGGACCTGCCGGCGATGGTCGTGCCCGACCTGGAGTTGACCCGTTCGGGCGCCACGGGCGACGTGCCCGTCGCGCAGATGACGGACCTGGACACGGGCCGCGCGCAGGACGACGGCGTGCGCACCGCTGCCCCGGTGGGCGCGGTGACGTGCCGCTACTGCCGCAATGTCCAGGCGGAAGGCCTCTTGTGTGATGGCTGCGGCATGCGGCTGCCCCGGGTCCGGGTGGCGGCTCCCGCGACGGCGAAGCGCGGCGGCGGGGACGAGGACGAGCGCGTGCCCTGTCCCTCGTGCCACGTGCCGTCCAGGCCGGGCCGCCCGTGCGTGGCGTGCGGCACGAAGGTGGAGGTGGAGGCGTGACGGCTCCAGCGCTGAAGGCGGGCTACGCGTGCAGCGAGGGTTGTGGCTTCACCGCCTCGCTGTGGGACGTCGTCTACCGCTGCCCGCGCTGTGAAGGCCTGCTGGAGGTGGCCCACGACGAGGCCGCCCTGCGCGCCATCCCCGCGGCGGAGTGGAAGCGCCGCTTCGAGTCCCGCTTCGCGACGTCGCGGTTGCCAGACGGCTCCGGCGTCTGGGGCAAGCGCGAGTGGGCGCTGCCCGAGCTGCCGGTGGAGGACATCGTCTCGCTGGGCGAGGGGCGGGTGCCGCTCAAGCCGCTGCCTCGCATGGCGGCGGAGCTGGGGCTGGGTTCGCTGATGTTGAAGGAGTGCGGCGTCTCTCCGACGGGCAGCTTCAAGGACTGGGGGATGACGGTCCTGGTGTCTGCGGTGAAGCACCTGCGCTCGCGCGGCACGCCCATCCGCGCGGTGGCGTGCGCGTCCACGGGCGACACGTCCGCGGCGCTGTCCGCGTACGCCGCGGCGGCGGGCATCCCGGCGGTGGTGTTCCTGCCGAAGAACAAGGTGTCGCTCGCGCAGCTGGTGCAGCCCATCGCCAACGGGGCGCGCGTGCTGTCGCTGGACACGGACTTCGACGGCTGCATGAAGCTGGTGCAGGCGGTGACGGCGGACACGGGGTTGTACCTGGCGAACTCGATGAACTCGCTGCGCATCGAGGGCCAGAAGATGATCGCCATCGAGCTGTGCCAGGACCTGGGCTGGGAGCCGCCGGATTGGATCGTCATCCCGGGCGGCAACCTGGGCAACGCGAGCGCCCTGGGCCGGGGACTGGACCTGCTCTTCACCCTGGGGCTCATCACCCGCCGGCCGCGCATCGCGGTGGCGCAGGCGCAGCGGGCCAACCCCCTGGCGCGCGCCTTCCGGGGCGGCTTCCAGGAACTGGTGCCCATGCAGGCGGGAGCGACGCTCGCGTCCGCCATCCAGATTGGCAACCCGGTGTCCTTCCGCCGCGCGGTGCGGATGCTGCGCGCGTTCGACGGCGTGGTGGAGGAGGCGACGGAGTCGGAGCTGTCCAACGCGGCGGCCCGGGCGGACCGCGAGGGCACCTTCGCCTGTCCGCAGACGGGCGTCGCGCTGGCGGCGGTGGAGAAGCTGGTCGCGTCAGGCGTGATGGCGAAGGGCTCCAGCGTCGCGGTGGTGGCCACCGCGCACGGGCTGAAGTTCGCGGACTTCAAGGTCGGCTACCACCGGCAGACGCTGAGCGACGTGAAGGCCGCGCACGCGAACCCGCCGGTGGAGCTGCCCGCGGCCCTGTCCGCCGTGCGCGAGGCCCTGAAGGACCTGGGCTGAAGCCTCGCGCGCCTCCGGGGTTTCGCTACTCCACGTCGAGCGACAGGCGCGACTCGATGGTGAGACCGAAGCCGGAGAGGCCCCGGTAGGTCATGTCCGTGTTGGACATCACGCGCATGGTGCTCACGCCCAGGTCGGTGAGGATCTGGCAGCCCATGCCCACATCGCGGGACTCGTTGGCCGCGCGGCTGACGGACGCGTTGCTGCCGTCGCCCGCGCGCTTGTGGTGGATGCCGAAGTCGTTGCCGTGCATGCCGGGCAGGTAGACGATGACGCCCGTGCCCTCGCGCGCGACGTTCTCCATCGCGCGGTCCAGCAGCAGGTTGCACTTGCAATCCGGTGACCCGAACACGTCGCCCAGGGCGCAGGCGCCGTGCAGGCGCACCAGCGGGGCGGGCTGGACCTTCGACGGGTCGCCCTTCACCAGGACGAGCGACTTCGCGCCGTCAGGCGTCCACGTGTAGGTGAGGGCGGTGAACTCACCGTGGCGGGTGCGCACGACGCTCTGGCCGGACTCACGGCGCACCAGGCGGTCCTTGCGGCTGCGGTACTCGATGAGGTCCGCGATGGTGACGAGCTTGAGGTCGTGCTCACGCGCGAACTGCTTGAGGTCCGGCATGCGCTGCATGGTGCCGTCGTCCTTCACCAGCTCGCAGAGGATGCCGGACGGCTGCAGGCCGGCGAGCCGCGCCAGGTCCACGGCCGCCTCGGTGTGGCCCGCGCGGCGCAGCACGCCGCCTTCGCGGTAGCGCAGCGGGAAGATGTGGCCGGGGCGCAGGAAGTCGTCCGCGGTGGTGTTCGGGTCGGCGAGCGCGCGGATGGTCTTCGTACGGTCGCTCGCGGAGACGCCGGTGGTGGTGCCGTGGCGGAAGTCCACGGAGACGGTGAAGGCGGTGCGGTGGGACTCGGTGTTCTCCGCCACCATCTGGGGCAGGCGGAGCGAGTCCAGCCGCTCGGCGAGCATGGGCTGGCAGATGATGCCGCTGGTGTGGCGGACCATGAACGCCAGCATCTCCGGGGTGGCGAGCTCGGCGGCCATGATGAGGTCGCCTTCGTTCTCGCGGTCCTCGTCGTCGGCGACGATGACGCACTTGCCAGCCTGGATGTCGCG
Organism: Corallococcus sp. AB018; assembly: GCF_003986945.1. Taxonomy (NCBI): domain Bacteria; kingdom Pseudomonadati; phylum Myxococcota; class Myxococcia; order Myxococcales; family Myxococcaceae; genus Corallococcus; species Corallococcus sp. AB018. The sequence goes on from NZ_RAWR01000039.1 coordinate 19,990, forward strand.
GATGGCCTCCTCGATGGTGTTCAACTCGGAGTCACGGCTCATGTCGGGGGAACTCATCCTGCTGACGACGTGGAGAGGCATGGTTCGCGGCATGTAACGCGAGGGGGGTGGGGTGGCAAGCCATGCTCGGGGAGCGAGCGTGCGTCCGTTCAATGGCTGGGATGAGCGCAAGCTGTGACTGCGCGTCTGTGTAGGTGGGTGCTGCCCGGCGGACGACTCGACGGGCTGGGGCACGTGATGTAGGGTGCTCGGCTCCGTGAGCGCAGACATCCAGCAGGACAAGCGGGCCCGGTTCGACCAGTTGCAGGAGAGCCTGTCGACCCGCCAGAGCACCACCCACTTCACCCACGCGGGTGTGTCCGTCATCGCCTTCATGTTGATTTCAGGGGCGGCGGGGAAGCTGTTCTACGACTCGCTGCGCACGCCGCTCTTGGCCTGGGGTGCCGCGCTGCTGGCGCTGGGGCTGCTGGCGTACGGCTTCCTCAGCTACCGAAAGGGTCGCGCGGTGCTGGTGGAGGAGCTGCAGCAGTACGAGGCGCTGCTCGCGCTGCGCCGCGAGCTGCACCTGGACAACCCCGCCGCGCTCCTTCCCCGGTGAGCGCCGCCAGGAAGGTCGCCCTGCCGGGGCGATTCATCGTGCTGGAAGGCCTGGACGGAGCGGGCACCACCACGCAGACGGAGCGGCTGGCGTCCGCGCTGAGGGCGGACGGGCACGCGGTGGTGACGACGCGCGAGCCATCCGACGGTCCGGTGGGAACGATGCTGCGCCAGGCGCTCACGGGCCGCCTGGGCTTGCCGCAGGGCCGCGGGCCATTGGCGCAGGAGACCCTGGCGCTGCTGTTCGCGGCGGACCGGACGGATCACCTGCACGCGCGAGTGCTGCCGGCGCTGGAGGAGGGCAAGGTGGTGTTGTGCGACCGCTACGTGCTGTCCTCGCTGGCGTACCAGGGCGCGAGCCTGCCCATGGCGTGGGTGGACTCGGTGAACGCGCACGCGGTGTCGCCGGACCTGACGCTGTTCGTGGGCGTGGATCCGAAGGTCGCGGCGAAGCGCCGGGCCGTGCGCGGAGGCCCCGCGGAGCTGTTCGAAGCGGACGAGGCCCAGCGGCGGATCGCGAAGCAGTACCTCAAGGCCATCACGCTGCGCACGAAGCGCGAGCGCATCGTGCACATCGACGGTGAGCTGTCCGTGGAGGCCGTGACGGAAGCGTGCCTCAAGGAAGTGCGGCGGCTGCTCGCGCGCAAGCGCTGAGCCCCGGCTGTCGAGGGTGGGGTGCTCCCGCGACGCGGAAGCCGCGGACGAGCGTCCACAACAGCTCCAGCACGGAGCTGTCGAAGCAGATGCGGCTGACGGCGAGCCAAGTGCCCACGGGCGCCGCGCCAACCCGTGCGTCCATGGCGCTGAAGAAGTCCGCCACGCTCCGGTGCGTCACCCTCACGCCCTGGGGCCTGCCGGAGGCGCCGGATGCGTAGAGGACGTAGGCAGGGGCGTCCAGCGTCGTGCCCGCGCGCGGAGGCCCCATCACGTCCAGTTCGAACGCGTCCTCCGAGTCCAGCAGGACGGTGCACACGCCGTCCGTCGGCAGGTACTGGACCAGGCGGGACTCCGTGACGAGCACCCGAGCCCGTGAGTCCTCCATCATCGCGGCCAGCTGTTCCCGCGGGCAGTCCGGATCCAGCGGAACGAACGCGCCGCCTGCCTTGAGGATGCCGAGCATCGCCACCACCATGCGGGTGGGGCGCTCCACGCACAGACCCACGCGCACGTCCCGAGCGACGCCGTGCTCGCGCAGGTGCCACGCCAGCGCGTCGCTGGCCGCATCCAGCTGCGCATAGCTGAGCGTTTCATCTTCCGCCGCCACCGCGACCGCGTCCGGCGTGCGAGCCACCTGCGCGCGGAACTGCGCCGGCAGGCAACGCGAGTCATCCGGCGGCGTCGGGTCGTTCGATTCGGGGAGCAGCATGTACCGTTCGTCCGTGTCGAGCAGCGGCACGGCCATGGGAACGGGGAGCAAGGCTTCCTGCGCCCGGGCCGGCGGCGTCCAGTCCTCCGCGAGGGACGGCGGCACCATGTCCGTGGCCACCCAGTGGAGCTCACCCAGCTCTGGCGTCTCCGACGTGAGGCGCGGGGACATCTCGAGGATGCTGCTCGTCGTCAGCACGAAGCGCGCGCCGCAATCCCGAGCGATGGCAAGCAGCTGGGACAGGTCGCGGTCCAACAGGGAAGGATCCGGCGGGGAGCACGGCACCGCGATGGCGTCCACGTACAGACAGCCCATGAACCCCACGATGTACTCGTGGCCCGGAGGATACAGCAGCAGCACCCGTTCACCGGCCGCGTTCAGCGTCCGCAGCCACGTACCCAGTGCCCGTGCCCGGGTGTCCAGGTGCGAGAAGCTCCACTCCTCGGATGTGCCCTCTCCCAGTCGCTCCGCATGTGGATAGAGCAGGTCCGCCAGGTGGATGGTCGAGTGGAAGAGGTCTTCGGCGTTCTCCGCTGCATCCATGAACAAGCCCTCAAACGAGGAATAGCAGATAGTCACGGATGATGGCACATGGGTCTGACATCACCTTCGCGAACGGGGACGACGCACGCCGGAGCCAGCGGACGATCCAGGACGTTGACCGCCGCCCATCGGTTGTCAGGGCTCAGGTGGGCGTAGTGCATCGTCATTTCGATGGCCGTGAGGTGCTCTGTTCCACCGCAGGTGCGCTCCGAACACCATCGACGACTGCGCGTGCCGGCATCCTCCGGGCGGGCGAGCCTTGACCTCCAGCATCGCGCTTGATTGAAAGGACGTGATCCTGATGCGACTCCGAGCTTGCATCGCACTTCTGCTCGTTCTCTCGGCCTGCGCTACGTCGGCGCCGGGCCGAAATGAGCGAACGGTGCGGAACCCGAGGCTCGCCAACCTCCAGCGAGCAGCGAAGCTGCCGTGGACTGACGGGGGACAGTGCGTCGTCCGCGAAGCTTCCCAGCCTTGGCCCGTGCTGGTGGAGAAGTGCTACCGAACCCTCGACCATGACCGAATCGAGTTCCACGACGCCACGGGAAGATGCGCGATCGCCTCAGCGGATGCCGCAGCCGTGGGACTCGGTCTCTGTGTGCTGGCGGCTCCGGAGATTGCCGTGGGCGCCGTCATCGTGCTTGGCGTGGTGGTGGTCGGCGTCGCCATCAATGAAGCGATGGATGCATATGAACTCCGCCACTCCTATCCCGAGGAAGCAGGGGCCTCACAAGGAACGAAGGAGGCATCCCGGCTAGCTGAAGTGCAACGCAAGCCCAAGCTGAAGCCCGATCCAGCGGGGCAGGACTGGGTTCCCCCAGTGCCGCCCGATTCACCAGATCGCGAGCGCGATTCCGAGTGCAGGCCCATCCCGGTGCGGCATTTGGGCGGTAATGATCCACACAACGAATGCGCTGACAGGATTCCCAACAACAGCTTCCCCGGCTGGGATGTGCTCGTCAATGGGAAGAACTTTGATGGACTGGTGCTCACCAGTCGCACGCTGTGGGATGTCAAGACGGATGACTTTGAAAAACAGCCGCCACGCTCTCAGCGGTTCTTTGTCAGGATGAAGCTGCCTGAGCTGCGGCGCGAAGCCAGGCTCGCAAGGGACTGCGGGTACAACTTCGTCATTGGAGTGCGAAGTGCCGCGCATAAAGCGGTGCTGTTCGACGAAGATCCCACCCTGAAAGTTGTTGTCATGGATTGGTGTTGAAATGACGGCCGCTCATAGAACCCTCATCGTTATCGCCCACGCGCCTGCGCTCAAGGACAAGGATGTCCGCCCGGTCGCGGTTGTTCATGCCATGGAACGTGCGCTGCCCGGCTTGCGCTTGGGGTGGACGATGTCGGAAAAGGAAGGCCTCATCGCATTGCCTCAACGCGACGAGTGGCTCGCGGCCAACACGACAAACGGAGGGTTTCCGTTCCTCTGCAACGACGATGATAACCAGCCCGTGACGGTTGCCGGACTGGAAAACCCAAACGGTCTTGCCGCAGGGGGCCCGCCGCATTTTGAAATCCATGCGGACCTGCCACTAGACGCAGTCGGCATCGCGGGGGCTGTCGATGTGCTTGCAGGTGTAGCGGAGGGCGCTCACGCGGTATGGGGGCATGCGACGCCGAGCGGTTATGGTGGGATCGTGGCGCAACAGTTCCGGCATCCCGGTGATGAGCCGCACGTTCCGCCCCACGGACTGCCGTCGCTCAAGCTCCCATGGGACAGGTCCACGCCTGAGATTCCGCACTTTCTTGGGTGGCTGAACTACTGGTCTGCCGCTGCCGCACGGGCCGTCGGATTCCCAGACATGGCTCGGGATGCGGACCTGCTTTCACGGGCGCGGCGCACGGCATCGGGCGGGTGGGTCGTGCAGCTCACCGACGCGCCGCTCGATCTGGACAATCTCGCTCACGTGGACTCGCTCCTGCGGGCCTATGAGCGGTTTCCGGAGATCGGCGGACGTGCAGCGCCTTGACCCGGTTCAGAGGCTCAGCACGCCGCTCCGGCTGAAGGAGTTGATGCGGCAGGCGGGCGACGTTGGCGGAGTTGGGCATTCGCGCGCCCCGCGACGGCTGCGCGGTAAGGGCACGATTCTGCTGAGAGTTTCGCACCGCCCGGCGCGGCGTCGAATCCCACCGCCGCGCCGGAGAGCGCAGTGTCTACGCGGTCTCCAACACGAGCCGCTGGGTGACCTCGCTGCACACGGCTTGCGCCTGCTGCACGGTGTCCGCGTAGGCGAGCACATAGCCCGCGCGGTCCTCTGACTTCAGGGCCTGACGGACGGTGCCTCCCAGCTCCACCGCGAGCGAGATGTCCACCACTCCCGGCAGCCGCTTCAGCGCCAGCGCGCCGTTGATGCGCTTGAGCTTGCCGGGGGACGGGGTGAAGTACTGGATGGCCGCGCCGCCTCGGGGCACCGGATCCGCTTCCAGGGGCTTCAGCGTCCCCATGGCCCACTGGAGCGTCATGTCCAGCAGGTCATGCCCCGTGGTCAGCCGGACCAGGTCCCACAGGCGGTCGCCTCCCAGCCGCGTGTGCGTCTCCACGATGCGCGGGCCGCGCGCCGTGTACTTCAGCTCCGTGTGCGAGGGTCCATCCTTCAGTCCGAGCACGTCCAGGAAGCTGCGGATGAAGTCGCGCACCTCGCGGTCCCGCTCCGGGCTCATCGGCGCGGGGACCTGGTGCGCGACCTCCAGGAACGCGCTGCCGTTGGGGTCCGTGCTCTTCGTCTCTTCGTTGATGCCCAGGATGACGTGGCGGCCCGCGAAGGAGAAACACTCCACGGAGTACTCGGGGCCGTCCAGGTACTCTTCGGCGATCCATGACGCTCGGCCGTTCAGTACGCCCTCCAGGTCCGCGGCGGAGCGCACGAGCCGCACGTCGATGCTGCCCACTCCGTCCACGGGCTTCAGGATGAACGGATAGCCCTGGCGCTCGCCGAACGTGACGGCCTCTTCCCGCGTCTTCACCGGGGCCCACTGCATGGGCGAGAACCCGCCGGAGTCGAGCACCCGCCGCATGGTCGGCTTGTCGCGCGTCTTCTCCACCAGCTCCAACGGCGTTCCGGGCAGCCCCAGCGCTTCGTTGATGCGCGCGCAGGTGATGAGCGCCTCCTCCGCGACGGTGATGGCGCTCACGAATGGAGTCACCTCGTGCGCGGCCTTCAACATGGGGATGAGCGCCGGGTCGTCGTAGCTCATGAGGAGGACCCGGTCGGACTGCCGGTTCACGTGATCATCGGACAGCCCCGGCTGCTGGATGACCAACGGCCGCAGGCCCAGCTGCCATGCCCGCTCCGTGATGAACTGCCTCGCGCCCAGAAGGATGAGGTTCGCCGCCATGGTTCATGCACTCCTTGCAGTGACGTCCTCCGCGCGGCCTCGCGCGTGACGGATGAAGGCCTGGCGTCCTTCCTCGGAGACGACGAACGCCCACCCCAGCTTGCCTCCACTGGTAATGTTCACCACCTTCGAAGTGCGGCTGCCGCGCACCAGGAAGCCATTGGGCTCTCCGCCGTAGGAGTAGAAGCCCAGCACCAGCCGATACTCCGCCGGGGCTGAGTCACCGGCCGCGCGCAGCCGGACGGTCTCAGCTTCCACGACGTGCTGGCAGATCCACCGCTCGATGCCCGGCTCGCGCAGCTTCTGCTCCAGCACGTCCGCGGGCCAGTCCACCCCCATCAGCACGCCGCTGCCGCCGTAGGAGCTGCTGTCGTCGATCTTGAACACCCACCCGGTCTTGTCTCGCAGCGCGTCCGCCAGGTTCTCCTCCGACAGGGAGAAGGCGTGGGGCAGGTACCTCTTAATGGCGGCCACCTCCTCGTCGCTGAAGAGCGCGTGGTGGCCCGGTTCGCACAGCAGCGCGAGGAACCGCTTGCTCATCCGCAGCTCCGGTTCGAAGCCGTTGGTGAGCACCGCGCCGCTCGCCCAGAGCTTCTCCAGGAACGCGAAGCCGTCGGTCACCTCTTCGTAGGTGAACATGCGGTGGATGAGCGTGCGCTCGCCCTCCTCACGCGTCAGCCAGGCCTCCGGGTAGCGGACCTCGTCGAGGATGTGGACCGGTATGCCCGGGTTCAGCTCCTCCAAGTACCGCTTCAGGTAATCCTGACGCGGATACCCCAGCTGCGCGTGGCCGGTGGAGTCGAGGATCACCACCCGGCGCAGGTCCCGCTTGCGGCACTCCTCCGCGTACAGCACGGCGAGGTCCCTCAATGGGCTGTTCATCAACCCGGCCTTGGGGAAGCCCAGTGCTTCCGTGGCCGCGCGGGAACCCTCGTAGGCTTCGCCTCCTCCCACGCCGGGGAAGATGTTGAACTCGCAGAAGAAGTAGCCCTGCCGCGTCGGCACGACGTCCATCCGGCCAATCGTCGCGTCGCCGTGGCGCAGGTTGTCCCAGTGGATGAAGTCCACGAGCCGCCGGGGCATCCGCAGCAGGTCCAGCAGGCCTTCCCGCGAGCGCGTGTCGATGAGGTGGCCAATGAGCTTCAGCTGCGCGGAGAGCAGGTGACGGCACGCACGGCTCAGCTCCTGGAACTCCGCTTCGCTGAAGAGGAGCGGGTGCGCGAACTGGCTCTTCTCGTACATGGGCGAGTCCAGTTCGTGGATGGCGGCGATCGTGCTCGCGTGCGCCCTGGCATCACGCTCGGGCGACCATCCTTCCTCCAGGGCGTCGAGGAACGCTTCGTTGAATGCACCGATCATGGGTGGGCCTCAGGAGCGTCCGGCGTCGTCGACACCGAACAGCGCGTTCATCTTCTGGAGGGAGAAGGCCTTGTAGACGACGGGCTCGTACTTCGCGGGCGTGTCCTTGCAGAACTTCGGGAAGCACTCGATGAGCGCGTCGTCGTTGGCGAGCTTGAAGAACGCCAGGGACTGACGCTCGCCTCCGGACAGGACGACCCGGTGTGGCGTGGACACGTATTCGTCATTGGACCAGCGGGCCATCAGGTCACCGATGTTGACGATGAGGTGATCCCGCCGCTCCAGCGTGGGCGTGATCCATGCGCCCCCGCGCTCCTTCACCTGGATGCCAGGGCCCGTCTGCGCCAGGACCGTCAACAGCGTCCCGTCCGTGTGCTCGCCCATGCCCTGGTCGTTGATCAGCTCCGGGCTGAGCGTTGGGTAGAGCAGGGAGCGCAGCGAGTCGGTGGACGCGGAGGTCTTCTTCGCGAAGAAGTCCCGGGGCAGGTCCAACGCGATGCTGAACAGCTCCGTGAGCCGGGCCGTCAGCGCCTCGCACTCCCGGAAGTGCGCCTTGAGCGCCGCGCGCAACCTCTGGCCCTCCGCGTCCTCGCTGAACGGCAGGTTCGCGCTGTCGTCCTCGATGAGCCGGCCCACGCTGAACTTCTCCACGTAGTCGCTGGGGAGCCCCTTGCGGCCCATGTACGCGTAGGCGTTCTCCTCCAACATGCCGCTGTAGCCGTAGGGCGTGTAGTCGTCCGCGGCCATGGTGAAGCCGGACTTCAACCGGCACTGGTTCTTCGCCTCGAGCGGCAGGCGGAAGAACGCCCGCGAGAGGCCATAGGCATCCTCGAAGACCGATGGCGCGATGCCGTGACCGCTCAGGGTGAAGAAGCCCACCTGCTTGCAGGCCTGGTCGATCTCGAACGCCGCACGGCGCTCGGCTTCGGACCCTGGCGTCGCGGACGTCAAATCGATTCGCGGCAACTCCTTCATCATGTGCTCCTCCAGGTTCAATGGCTCAGCTCGTGTTCACGCAGCACGTGCGCGACCGTGAGGACGTCCAGGAAGGCGTGTCCCGTCGAGCTGAAGACGGTGCGGCTCGAGCGCAGGGGACCACTGTCCCTCCGCACGAGCTGCCCCAGGGTGATGGCGTTGGCGTGCACCGGCCCGGCTTCCGCGAGCGCGGTGGCCAGGTCCTCGACGATCACCGTCGACGTGCACAGCAGTTCGAGCGGCACCTCCCGGGCCTCCACGGTGTGACCGCCCATGCAGTTGATGTGCACGCTGGGGGAGAGGCCTTCGAAGCTCCCCAGCGGCGTCTTCGACGACGTCGCGGTGCCAATCACGTCCGCACCCCGGAGGGCCTCGTCGAGGGACGCGCAGGCGGCGACGTGCACCACTTCACCCAGGGACGCGCGCAACTCCGCGGCGAACGCGTCGCGCCGGGCCGGGTTCCTCGCCCAGAGCCGCACCTCCTGGATGGGACGGACCGCGCGGACCGCCAACACCTGTTGCCGGGCCTGCGCCCCGGTGCCGGCCACCGCCAGCGTCCGGGCATCCGTTCGCGCGCAGAAGTCCGTGACGAGCGCGGACACGGCGGCGCACTTGAGCTCCGTCACCGCCGCGCCATCGAGCAGCGCGAGCAGTTCTCCCGTGCGCGCGGAGAACGCCGCCACCACGCCGTTCATGGTGGGCAGCGGATCCGTGGCTGACCGCTCGAAGAGGGTCGCCACCTTGTTGATGTAGAGGCTCAGGTGCTCCGACACGGCCGGCATCGACACGAACGCGGCGTGCCGGGAAGAGGAGGGGACCGCGACGCGCAGCGGGACCTGCATGCGCTCATGCAGGCCCTCCGTGAGCGCCGCCTCCAGCTCGCGCACGAGCCGGGGCAGGCTGCCGAGCGCGGTGACGACATCGTGGGATAGGAAGGCAGCCATCGCGCGCTCCCCGCCTACAGCGTCGCGAGGACTTCCTTCAGGTGGCCGATGAACGCCTGGACCTTCTCCGTGGGCAGGTCGCCGCGCAGCATGAGCCGGATGCCCGCCTTCCCCACGGGCACGATGGGGAAGAAGACCGCGGAGCAGTAGAAGCCTCGCTTGTAGAGTTCACGCGAGAGCTTCACGGCCTTGTCCTGTTCGCCCACCTCCACGACCTTGATGTGCAGGCCGTCGCCGCGCTGCTCGGTCTGGATGTGTTCGTCGAACAGGGCGATGTTCCGGCGGAGCTGCTCCTGCCGCTTCGCCAGCTCCGGGCTTCGATGCACCTGGATGCTTCCCATGGAGGTTCCGATGGCCGCCGTCCGCAGGCTCTGGGACCAGCCCATGGGGCCCGTCCGGTAGAGGAAGTCGTAGTGCTTGCGGGAGCCGAGCATCGCGATGCCGCCCGTGCTGCCGAACGCCTTGGCGATGGAGGCAATGATCAACGTGCGGTCGTTCATCTCACGCAGCCGCGAGCGGATGTAGCCCTCGCCGTTCTTCCCCTGCGTGGAGAGCGAGTGCGAGTCGTCGAGGTAGAGGAAGAGGCCGTACTTCTCCTGGAGCGTGAGCAGCGCCTGGAGGTCCGTCGCGCCGCCGGTGGAGTAGACGCCGTCGCACACGTACGCCACGCGCGGATACTTCCGGCAGACGTCCTCCAGGTAGTTCATGTCGTTGTGCGGGCAGTTCAGCACCCGCGTCTCGTCCGCGACGATGGGCTTCACGAACGCCATGGAGAAGTGCGCGAACTTGTCGAACACCATCACCAGGGGCTCACTGTCCGTCAGGTGCCCCGACCCGAGCACCGGCAGGATGGCCGCCGTGAGCGCGCTGGAGGTGACGGCGGGCAGCACCGGCCCCCCGAAGAGGTCCGCGAGCTGCTCCTCCAGCTGTTCCATCAGGCCCAGCCGGATGCGGAACTCCGCCATCGACAGGCCGGTGATTCCCTCGCGCTTCAGCGCGTCGATGCCGCCCTGGATGACGTCCGGGTGGCTGTTGAGCCCCAGGTAGGAGCAGGAGCACAGGTTGGCGAACTCGTGCCCGGTGTCCACCTCGCGCAGGCGGTTCTGGCCGTCCACCGCCTCCACGCGGATGTTGAGCATGTTCGACTCCCGGGCCACGGCCCAGGCGCTCTCGCTCGCGGGGATCATCTTCTGGTTGTTGCGGTGCAGGTGCGGACCCATCACCGCGTCGTTGGGCGTCGTCACTTCCGCGCTCCCGTCTTGTCGGTCACGAACTGGCCGATGCGCTGAAGCGCCTCGCGGCCGCTGCTGAGGCGGTGGAAGTGCAGGTGCCAGACGTGGACCATGTCGGGCCACTCCTCGAACGTGACGTCCACGCCCTGGGCCTGGGCCTTCTTCGCCATCGCCTGTGAGTCGCTGAAGAGCAGCTCCCGCTCGCCCACCTGGATGAGCAGGGGCGGGAAGCCGGTGAGGTCCGCGTGGATGGGCGAAATCGTGGGCTGCCGCGCGTCCTGGCCGTTGAGGTAGTGCCGGGCGACCTCCTCCACCACCTTGCGCTGGACGAGCGCGTCCGCCTTCTCGCGCGACGTGTAGCTGTCGCCGTGGATGCCCAGGTCGAACCAGGAGGAGATGCACACCAGGGCGCCCGCGAGCGGAAGCCCCTGGGCCCGTGCGTTGACCTGCATGGAGACCACCAGGCCGCCACCCGCGGAGTCTCCGGCGATGGAGATGTGGCCCGGCTTGAACCCACGCTCCAGCAGCCAGCGGTACGCGCTGGTCGCGTCATCCAGCGCGGCCGGGTAGGGGTGCTCCGGTGCCCGGCGGTAGTCGAGCTGGAGCACCCGGCAGCGAGCCTGCCGCGCCATCTCCGCGGCCATGTGCCCATGGCTCACGAGCGAGCCGAAGACGAAGCCGCCGCCGTGCAGGAAGAGCAGGGCGCGGTCCTGATCGCACTCTGGTGGCGTGAGCCACTGGGCACGGATGCCGTTCACGCTGACGGGCTCCACTCCGATGTCCGTGGCGACGGGCAGCCCGAGCGAATCGTAGTGGACCCGTGCCGCTTCATAGCCGTCCGGCCAGGGCCGGGCGTCCAGGTACGCGAGCAGGTCCTTCATCTCCGCCGCGTTGCGCTCCGCGTGCTGTCTCGAGGTCATGCCCGCACCTCGATGACGTTCGGGTACGGGTTGAGCTCGCCGCTGACGAAGCGGGTGATGTTGGCGTCGTCCTTGTGGTTCGTCGCCTTCTCCAGCGACAGGCCGTAGTAGTCGTACCAGCGCCTGAGGTCGTCGGTGCCCGCGACCTGGTACTCGACGTGGCGGATGGGGCGCTTCGCGGCCTTGCTCGCGTCGGTGAGCGACGGCTGGGTGGCCGCATGGGCGAGCCCGCCCACCACCTCGTTGTGGAGGACGATCATCACGATGTCGTTCTCCAGGTCGAGCTTCAGCGCGAACGAGTAGTCGCGAAGGATCTCCTCGGAGAACTCCGCCTTCACGGCGACGTTGTAGTTGTTGGGGATGTTCTCGATGAGCGAGCGCGGATCCAGGCCCTTGTCCTGGCAGAAACGGCGCGTGTCGCAGATCATCGGCATGCCGCCGCTGATGTTCTGGTTGGGGCCGTAGAGGTTCGCGATGAACGGCGTCGCCGAGTCGAAGTGGACGCACTTCGTGGTGACGAACTCGCGGCTCTCCGTGTGGTCGCTGTTGGGCGTGAAGTTCCGGTTCTTGTTGAACCCGTCCACGTCCATCTTCGCCACGCGGTCGTAGGAGATGGGCGTGGGGCTGTAGCGGGCCAGATCGAAGCGCGGCGCGATCGCCCGGAAGACGCCCTCCAGGTAGTCGCGGGCCAGCGCGGCGCCGGACTCGGTGTGGATGTCCAGCCCGCGATCCGCGAGCAGCTTGTTCACGCCGAACACCACCGCGAACCCGTTCTTCTTCTCCACGGCCTCCACCACGGCGTCGAGCAGCGCGCCAGCAGGAGCCGCCGAGAGGCCTTCTCCCAGGTCCGCCGGGAAGGTGGAGACATTGATGAACGAATCCTTGAGACGGCTCGGATCGAGTCTTTTCATGGTCTGTCCAGGGGATGAGGGAGATGGGGCGGCAGCCAATGGCTGATCAATGGGCCGCGATGTCTGTCTTGATATACTGATGCGAAATCCTGGAGTCAACCCGCCCTGGAATTTGCCGTTGGTGGTGTTTTGGATGGGGCGCGCAGCTTGAGAGGGTATCACCCGCTATCAAGGCCCGGAACGACGCTCACAGGAGGACGGCGGCGTCTCTCTGGGGCAACCCTTTACATGCGTCGGGTAGGATTTCGCTGGGTCGGCAAGGATGTGTGTGATTCGGCTGGTCGTGGACGCATCTGGATCATGGCCTTACATTGAATGGCAATGCGGAGAGGAAAACTGGATGGGGTCGCGCCGGTGGCGATCTCTGGTTTTGCGTTTGCGTTGCCTGGCGCTCGCACACTCGATGAGCTGGCGGAGGTGCTTCACGGGGGGAAGACGACGTATGGCCAGTGGCCGGAGGAGCGCATTCCCCGGGCCCTGTATCTGGAGCCTTCATCGTCCGTGGGCGTGGCGCGGACCTCCACGCTGCTGGGTGGCGTCGTGGAGCCGTCGAAGGTTCCGCACCGGTGGGTGGTGGAGACGGCGCACCAGGCCCTGGCCTCGGCGGGGCTGGAGCCTGGCTCGCTGGGTGGGCAGCCCGTGCCGGTGTTCCTCGCGCATTCACGCGGTGGCGGCCACGGGCTCTACGACGCCGCGGTGCTGGCCGTGGCGGGCCAGCTCCAGCCGTATCTCGTGCACGGCGCGCATCCGAACGAGTTCTCCCATCAGGAGCTGACGGACCTCACCCGGAAGGTGCGCCAGTCGCTCCGGGACTCGTTCGGGCCGGACTTCGTGGAGGACCCGAGGGAGCGCGCCATGCATCGGCTCGCGAGCGCCATCGCGGAGGCGCTGGGCACCACGGAGAAGGCGCTGCTCGTGGATGGGAACTGCACCGGCGGTCTGGCCGCGATCGAACTGGCGGCGCGGGAGCTCGCGAAGGGGGCGCCGTGGGCCATCGCGGGCGCGCTGTCCTACGTCGACACGGTGAACCAGGTCCTCTATTCGAACTCACGCCTCCTTTCGTCCGAGGGCTGCTTCCCGTTCGCCCAGAAGGGGAACGGCACGGTCATCTCCGACGGCGTGGTGCTGTTGGTGCTCACGAGCCTGGAGCGGGCCGTCCAGGAGCGGCTCCCCATCCACGGGGTGATTCGTGGCGTCGGCGGGGCGAACGACGGCGCGGCTGAGGCGTACATGCTGGTCCCGAATCCACGCGGCCACGGGCTGGCCGTGGAGCGTGCGCTCGACCAGGCAGGCGTGGAGCCTCGGGAGCTGGGGGTGATCCTCGCGCACGGCACGGGGACGCGGGCCGGTGACGCCGTGGAGGCGAAGGTCTTTGATCGCGCACTGAAGGCGCACGGGGAGGCGGCTCAACCCGCGTCGCCGGTGCCCGTGATGTCGATCAAGGGGAACCTGGGGCATGCGAAGGAGGCTTCAGGGCTGGCGAACCTGATCGCGCTGCTTGCCCTGTTCGAGTCCGGGGCCATTCCGGGCCCGGTGCATGGGGACAAGCCCCGGAGCCTGCTCGAAGCGGGAGGGCTCATCGAGGTCGAGAAGACCGCCCGGTCGTGGCCAGCGGGCGAGCAGCCGCGCATCGGAGGCGTCAGCGCCATCGCGAGCGGAGGCCAGAACTACCACGCGGTGGTGGAGGACCGGCCTTCCCCTGCGCGAGCCCAGGCGTTGCTGCGAGGTACGCGGAGGCGCCTCGCGAGGAGCGACGAGCCCATCGCCATCGTCGGGATGGCTGGTGCGTTCGCGGATGCTCCCGACCTCGCCACGCTGTGGACGAACCTGCTCCATGGACGCCGGGCCTTCCGGAGGCTGCCGTTCGGGCTCGGGGCGCCGCTGGACCTGGACGCGTCGCGCTTCACGGGCAACGCCAGCCAGTACGACGAACGGCCGGCCGACATCCTCCGGCATGATCCGCTCCACTACCTGCTGGTGGACCTGGCGCGAAGCGCGGCTGCGAAGGTCTCCATCGAACGGGGAAGCAACATCCCGGTGGTCGTCTCCGCGGAGCACTGCAGCGAGTACGGTCTGCTCCAGGTCGCCGCTGCACGTCTGCCGGAGTTGGAGGAGCACCTCCAGCGCGTGTTGCGCGAGACGGGGAAGGACCCCAAGGGCGTGGCCCGGACCGTGCGCGCGGCGATGAAGCGCCTGTCGATCGACCTGCCGGAACTGTGGGCAGGCAGCCTGTTCAATCTGTCTCCCAGCTTCATGGCGGCGAGGATTGCCCGAGCGTTCGACCTGACCGGACCGACCTGCGCCATCGAAGCCGGAGGCGCGGCGGCGTCCATGGGTGGCCTGGAGGTCGCATGCGGCCGGTTGTCGTCGCGTGATGCGGACGCGGTGTTCTGGGCGACCGCGGACATGCGGCTCGGAGTCACGCGCATGGCCGACGAAGGCGCGATGGGACTCCTGTCCCAACGGGACACACCGACCGTGTTCGACACGGCCTCCGACGGATATCTGCCTGGAGAAGGCGCCACGGTGTGCCTGCTGCGGCGTTTGTCGGATGCGCGGGAGCGGGGGGAGCCGGTGCTCGGGATCATCCGTGCGGTCGGGAGTGCGTTCGGAACGCCCGAGGAACACGGGCTCGTCTCCGAGCCCGCGATGAGCCTGGCCATCCGGCGCGCCTGGTCACGGTGTGACGTGTCGGCGGACGCGCTCGCGTTCGTGGAGTGCTTCGGCAGTGGGCATCCCGCCAGCGACCGCGCGGAGCTTGCGGCCCTGGGGCGGACGCTCGGTGCCGCGCGCGCCAGGCCGCTGCCCCTGGGAGCAGTCACGCCGAACATCGGTCACACCGGTGCGGCCGCCGGAGCCGCGAGTCTGATGAAGGCGCTTTTCACGCTGGCCGCGAAGCGGTTGCCGGCGACCCTGGGCGTGACGGCTCCGCTCGTCGGTGCGGCCGACAACCTCCGCGTCCTCACGGAGCCGCGAGAGCTGAAGGAGGCGCGCTTCGCGGGCGTCAACGCGGCGGGAAGCGGAGGCACCCACTACCACGTCGTGCTCGAAGCCGGGCCCGACCTTCAGGCGCCGGGAACATGAGCCTCCACGCGAACGAGGAGCAAAGCGCCTCATGCATCAAGTCCTGGGAGGCGGCGTGGTTCCATCTGGAGACAGTGCTTCCCGCGCAGGGCACGACACTGTTCAGGAGGAACTGGCCGTGAACAGGCCGCCCCTTGAGGCTCGGGAGGATGTCCTGGTGCGGCTGGCCATGGAACTCCATGCACGGATCCCGATGACGAAGTTCCTCGGGATCCACTTCGAGGCGTTCGAGCCCGGACGCATCGTGCTCGCTGCGCCGCTGGGGCCTTCGCTCAACCACCGGGGGACGGCCTTCGGTCCAGGGGTGTTCACCTCCGCGGGGCTTGCGCCCTGGTTGTTGCTCGTTCGAGCCGCGTGGGCGGAGCGGCTCGCCGTGCAGATCCTCCTTCGCCGCTGTGAGTTCGCCATCCACCGGCCCATCACCGGCGACTACCGGGCCCGCTGTGACACGTTGCCCGCGCTGGAGGCCGACACGCTTCGTCAGGGCGGCAAGGTGCGGCTCACGGCGACGTCGCAGGTTTGCATCGACGAGGGCGAACCCGCCGCGACCTACACGGCGCACTTCACGTTGCTGGGCCAGCCTGGTTCGTCCGGTGCGGGGGAGGGGGACCTGGCGTTGCCCTTTCCGGAGGCGTGGCGGACGTGATCTACCGCAAGCTGGGCGGCATCGACGTGTCGGTCTTCGCGCTGGGGGCGGCCAACTTCGGAGGCATCGGGAGCTCCCGGAAGCTGCTGGGCCAGGGGGAGACCGAAGCCGAAGCACATGCGCTCCTGGATCGCGCGGTGGCGCTGGGGATCAACCTCATCGACACGGCGGGCACCTATGCGGACGGAGCCAGTGAGGCCATCATCGGCGCGTGGCTGGCGTCGCGCGGCGCCTCGATGCGGGACCGGGTGCTCATCTCGTCCAAGGTGGGCCTTCGCGGCGGGCTCGGGCGGAAGCACGTGTTCGCGGAGGTGGACCGGTCGCTCGCGCGGCTCCGCGTCGACACGCTCGACTTCTATCTGGCGCATGTTCCGGATCCGGCCACGCCGTGGGACGACGTCCTGGACACCTTCCAGTCCCTCGTGAGGGCGGGCAAGGTCCGACGCTTCGGCTTGTCGAACGTGACCGCCAGCGACCTCTGGCGCTGTGCTGCTCCGCGCTCGGGCGGCCCGGTGGGATTCGGCTGGGTCCAGAACCGCTTCAACCTGCTTGAACAGGATGACGCACAGAACGGCGTACTGGAGTCCTGCGCGAAGCTGGGGCTCCAGTACACGCCCTATTCGCCGCTGGCGGGCGGCCTTCTGAGCGGAAGGTACTCCATCGCGGGTGACATTCCGGAAGGCACGCGCATCGGACAGCGCAGGGACCTCTACGCGAAGGCCTGGACTCCGGAGAACGCGGCCCGCGTCGAACAGCTCAAGATGAAGGCCGCAGCCCACTCTCTGTCCCCGTCGGGCCTGGCCACCTGGTGGTTGGTGCACTGTCCCTTCGTGACGTCGATCCTCGTCGGCGCGCGCAGCCCGGAGCAGCTCGAACAGCTGGTGACCGAAGCGTCGGACCTGCCCGCGAACGACGACCTCTGGCGAAGCCTCTCGGCCCCTTCCATCCAGGAGTGATGACATGCGCGCAATCGTCTGCGGGACGTGGGGCGGGCCCGAGCAGCTCACCCTCGCGGAGGTCCCCGCGCCTGTTCCGAAGCCCGATGAAGTGATGATCGACGTGCACGCCTGCAGCGTGAACTTCGCCGACCTCCTCATGATTGGAGGGACCTATCAGACCCGGCCCGCGCTGCCCTTCGTCCCAGGCCTGGAGGCAGCGGGCACCATCGCCAGCGCCCCCGAAGGCTCGGGCTTTCAACCCGGAGACCGCGTCGTGGCCATCCTGTGGCACGGGGGCTATTCCGAGCAGGCAGTGGCCTCCGTGAAGGAGACCTTCCTGCTGCCGGCGGGCGTCTCCTTCGACGTCGCCGCCGCGCTGACCAGCGCCTACGTGAGCACCGCCCTGGCGCTGATCCGCGTCGCCCACCTGAAGCCGTCGGAGGTGCTCCTCGTGCTGGGCGCCAGTGGGGGCGTGGGGCTCGCGGCCGTGCAGTTGGGCAAGGCGCTGGGGGCCATCGTCATCGCGGTCGCGAGCACTCCGGACAAGCTCGCCATCGCTCGTGAAGCGGGCGCGGACCACGTCATCAGTCACGCTGACGGAGATTGGAAGGAGCAGGTCCTCTCCGCCGCGGGGGCCTCCGGTGTGAGCGTCTGCTTCGATCCGGTCGGTGGTCCGCTCTTCGACCCGGCGCTCTCGACGCTGGGGTGGGGAGGCCGCTACGTGCTCGTGGGCTTCGCCGCGGGACAGGCCCCGAGCATCCCCGCGCACAGGTTGCTCGTGAAACACCGCGCGGTGCTGGGGTCGTCGCTGCGCTACTTCCGCTACCACGACCCGGCGGCGCTCCGCGAAACCATGGAGCAGCTCTTCGCCTGGTACGCGCAGGGCCGCATCCTCCCGCGCATCACCCTCCGGTTGCCCCTGGATCGGACCGCCGACGGCTTGCTCACCCTCGCGGAGCGACGCGCCATCGGCAAGGTCGTGGTCCACGTCCGTGAAGGCCGGGACGCTCCGCCCGGCGCTATGTGAACGAGCGGGGCAGCCCGAGGACGTGCTGGCTGATGTATGACAGGGCCATGTTCCGGCTCACTGGGGCGTTGATGAACAGGCGCACCTCGCGGAACTTGCGCTCCACGTCGTACTCCTCGGCGAAGCCGTAGCCGCCGTAGGTGTCCATGCAGGCGTTGGCGGCCTCCCAGGCGGCTTCGGCGGCCAGGTACTTCGCCATGTTCGCTTCGGCCCCGCAGGGCTGGTGCCCGTCGAAGAGCGTCGCGGCCTGCTCCGTCAGCAGGTTCGCGGCCGTGAGCGCCGTGTGCGCCTTCGCGATGGGGAACTGCACGCCCTGATTGGCTCCGATGGGCTTGCCGAACACGGAGCGCTCCTGCGCATAGGTGACGGCCTTCTCGATGAACCAGCGGCCATCCCCGATGGCCTCCGAGGCTACGAGCACGCGCTCCGCGTTCATTCCATCCAGGATGTACGAGAAGCCCTTGCCCGCTTCGCCGATCAGACCCTCGACGGGCACTTCGACGTTCTCGAAGAACAGCGCGTTCGTCGCATGGTTGAGCATGGTCCGGATGGGCCGGACCTCCATCCCCTGCGTCTTCCGCAGGTCGAGCAGGAACACGCTCATCCCGTC
The DNA here is from genome assembly GCF_003986945.1 of Corallococcus sp. AB018. Lineage (NCBI taxonomy): Bacteria > Pseudomonadati > Myxococcota > Myxococcia > Myxococcales > Myxococcaceae > Corallococcus > Corallococcus sp. AB018. Next base: position 38,484 of record NZ_RAWR01000039.1, read on the forward strand.
CGTCTTCTTGCGCACCTCCGCGCGGGGCGTCGTCCGCGCGAGCAGCAACATCAGGTCGGACTGGAGCACGCGCGAGATGAAGATCTTCTGCCCGTTCACGACGTAGCAGTCGCCGCGCCGGACCGCCGTCGTCTCGATGGCGGTGGTGTCCGAGCCCGAGTTCGGCTCCGTCACAGCGAACGCCTGGAGCCGCAGCCGGCCCGCGGCGAGCTCCGGGAGGTATCGCTGCTTCTGCTCCGCGGAGCCGTGCCGCAAGAGCACGTTCATCACGTACATCTGCGCATGACACGCGGACGCATTCCCACCGAAGTGGTTGATCTCCCCCAGCACGACCGCCGCTTCGCGCAGGCCCAGCCCCGCGCCGCCGTACTCCGCGGGGATGAGCGCGGCCAGCAGCCCGGCCTCCGTGAGGGCCTTGACGAAGTCGTGAGGGTATTCACGCTCCGCGTCGAGGGTGCGCCAGTACTTCGGAGGGAAGCGGTTGCACAGGGCACGCACGGACGCGCGGATCGCGTCCCGGGTCTCGGTGGAGTCCATGCGCGCAGGATGTCCGTCCCCCCTTGCTGACTCCAGGACAGCAGGGGTCCGGGACAGCGCACCGCGTGAGTCCACCCCCGGGGTCCGTTGGAGTAGACTCCCCGGTTCCATGGAGCGGACCGGCGCGGCGGCGATCATCATTGGCAACGAGGTCCTCACCGCGAAGGTGAAGGACGAAAATGGCCCCCACCTCATCCAGCGGCTGCGGGAGTTGGGCATCCCGCTCGTCTCGGTGGAGACCATCCTGGACGACGTGGACGCCATCGTGGACGCGGTGTCCCGCGCCCGGCGCAAGGCCCGCTACGTCTTCACCAGCGGCGGCATTGGCCCCACCCATGACGACGTCACCGTGCGCTCGGTGGCGCTCGCGCTGGGCCGGCCCGTGGTGCGCCTGCCGGAGATGGTGTCGGCCATCCAGGCCCGCGCGGGCACGTCGCCCGTGACGCCGGAGTCGCTGCGCCTGGCGGATGCGCCCGAGGGCGCGGTGCTCCTGGCCCAGCCGGGCATGTGGTTCCCCGTGCTGACGGTGGGGGACATGTTCCTGCTGCCTGGGGTGCCGCAGCTCTTCCGGCTGCAGCTGGAGACGGTGCTCTCACGGCTGAGCGGCACGCCGGTGCACCTGGTCAACCTGTACTTCAACCTGGGCGAGAGCGCCCTGGCCGCCGTGCTGGACCGCGTGGCGCTGGACATGCCCCACGTGGCCATCGGCTCCTATCCCGTGTTCGACGCGGCCATGGACTACCGCGTGAAGGTCACGGTGGAGGCCCCGGAGCGGGCCCACGTGGACGACGCCGTGGGCCGGCTGCTCGCGGGGTTCCCGGCGGACTCGCTGGTCCGCCGGGAGTAGCGCGATTACAGCGACAGGCCGATGCGCTGACGCAGGCGGAAGAAGTCGTCCGTCAGCAGCCACGACAGCAGGGCCTTCAGGTCCGCGCGCTCGCGCACCGCCTTGAGGATGTCGTCGGTGGTGCCGTCCTGACGGTTGGCCACCACGTTCGGATCCTCGCGCAGCACCATGGTGAGGCCCACGGACGGGTCGCCGCAGACGAGCAGGCCCGCGCGGTCCGCGGAGAAGCCGAGCGCGTCCACCACCGTCGCGACGTCGATCTTCGACTGCTCGGACAGCGTCTGCGCAGGGCCTTCCGACGCCTTCATCGCCTTGCGGTTGAAGGCCTTCTTGAGCTGCTTCGTCATCTCGTCGTTGCGCCGGCCCAGGCCGTTGAACTGCTGCGCGTGGACGCGGATGGCGTTGCCGAACAGGTCCACCGTCTCGCCCTGGGACAGCTTGGAGAGGACGGCCGTCTTGTTGAGCAGGCCCAGCACCGCCTTGCCGATGAGGAACTTCTGCTCACGGGCGTTGAAGCGGCGCACCACGTCCTGGCCCACGCACAGGGACAGGGGCTCCGTCGTCTCCGGCTGCAACATGCCGCGCCGGGCGAGGTAGACCTCGAACTCCTCCACGCCGAAGGTCTGCGCCACCGCCCGCACGGCCTTGAACACGGCCGAGTCCGGCTTGAGCTTGTCCTGCTTCGGGTTGACGCCGAGCATCTCGAACTGCGGCGGGTACACCTTGCCCAGGTGCTCACCCATGGCGCGCAGCAGGTCCGTCAGCGGGCCGCGCGCGGCCGGGTGCATGAGGACGGTGTCCACGTCCGCGGCGGGCAGCGCTTCACGCGGTTCCTGCGGCTGCCGGGCGCGGGCCTCCGAGTAGAAGGCCTGCTCCACCTCGTTGGTGGCGCGCATGAAGGTCAGCACCGCGGCGACGGCGAACGTCTTGTCCTGCTGCTTCTGGGCATCCCACAGCTTGAACAGCGCATGCAGGCTGTCCACGCGAGCGGGGTCCTGCCGCAGGATCTGACGGTGCTCTTCGATGGCGAGCGGGAAGCTGGCCATGTCGCGGCCATACAGATCCGCCAGCGCGGCGCGCGCCTGGAGGTTCTGCGGATCCTGCTCCACGAGCTGCCGGTAGATGACGGTGGCGCGAGCCGGCTCGGTCAGGGGGCCCGCGTAGAAGCTCGCCACGCGCATGCGCAGGGACGCCGCGCGCTTGACGTCCGTGGACACGGTGGCGGCGGCCTGGGCCTCCAGCATCTGCGCCAGCTCCGGCAGGTTGCGCTGGCGCTCGTAGAGGGCCACCAGCCGGTCCACCAGCGCGGGCTCGCCCGGCGTCAGCTCCAGCGCCTTCTTGTAGAGCGCGGTGGCGGAGGCGACGTCGCCCAGGCCCTCTTCGTGGATGCGCGCCAGCTCCACGGTGAAGCGCGCGCGGGCGTCGTTGGGCAGGTCCTGATCCAACAGCCGCCGCAGGCAGTCCACCGCGCCGCCGAAGTTGCGGCCCTGCGCGTATACCGTGGCCAGCCGCTCCAGCGCCTCCGGGTGGCGGGGCAGGGTGGCCAGCGCCGTCTGGAGGTGCGCCGCCGCGCGGCCCGGGTCGTTGAGGTGCTGCTGGTAGAGCGCGCCCAGCGTCAGGTGGTGCTGCGCGAGCACGCGAGGGTCACCGCCCTGCTGCACGCGCTGGCCGAGCATCTGCGCGGCCTCCGCGTACTGCTGCGCCTCCAGCAGGAGCAGGCCGCGGGTCTCCAGTGCGTCGGGGAAGCCGGGCTTGGCCGCCAGGGCCTTCTCCAGCACCTCGAGCGCACGGGCCCGGTCACCCAGGGCCACGTTGTGCAGCCGGGCCGCGGTGACGTACGCCGCCGCGGCGGCCTCCACGTCGCGCTGCGCGAGCCGGGCCTCCGCGCGCCGCTCGTGCAGGGCCGCGAGGTCGGAGGAACCGCCGCGCTGCGCGAGCAGCTCCTCCAGGCCGGTGGCCGCGCCCGGGTGCAGCGGGTCGCGCTCCAGCGCCAGGCGGTAGAGGGCCGAGGCTCCGTCCGGATCGTTGAGCTTCTGGGCCGCGAGCTTCGCGGCGGCGACGAAGCCCTCGATGGCGCTCTTGGTGTCGCGGCTCGCGCGGGCCTCGGTCTCCATCATGGTGCGCGCGGTGGCGAAGTCGCCCCGGCGCAGGGCCACGCGGCGGGCGCCCTGGAGCGCGGGGAGGCACTGCGCCTGGAGCTCCAGCGCCTGCAGGTACAGCGCGGCGGCCTGCTCCTGGTCGGGGTTCTTCTCCGCCAGCTCGGCGGCGCGCAGGAGCAGCTCCAGCGCCTCCGTGGCGTCGGTGGTGACGGCCAGCCGCATGCCGTACATGCGCGACAGGCCGGCGGTGTCACCGCTCTGGCGCAGCACGCGCTCCAGGCCGAAGGCGAGGCGCGCGTCGGTGGGGTCGGCGTCGAAGGCGCGCTGGTAGACCTCCAGGGTGCGCTCGGAGGGCGGGCCCTTCTCTTGATCCGCGGCGGCCAGGATGCGCAGGGCGCTGGACAGGCGCGTGTCGGTGACGCGCTCGGCGATGCGGGCGCGCAGCTCCGCGCGGCGGACGCGGTCCGACACGCGGATGCGCTCCAGCAGCATGAGGGCGGTGAGGTTGCCGGCCTCCAGGCCCAGCACGGACTCGCAGCACTGCGCGGCGCGGGACGGCTCCTGGAAGCGGTCCAGGTACAGCCGCGCGAGCTTGAGGTACGCCGTCACCTTGGCCGAGGGCGTCTGGCCCACCTGCGTCTCGCGGTCGAGGATGGACACCAGCTCCTTCACGTTGTCCTGCGCGACGTACAGGCGCTCCAGCGCGCGCAGCGTGGCGGCGTGGCCCGGCGTGAGGCGAAGGACTTCCTGGTAGCCCTCGATGGCCAGCTCCGGGCGGCCCAGCTGGTCCTCCCAGATGGCGGCGGCCTGATAGAGCGCGTTGGCGCGCTCCAGCGGATCCGTGCGGTTGGCGGCGTCCGCTCGCAGCACCTCCACCAGGCTCTCCCACGCCTCGTGGGCGCGGTGGATGCGGGCGAGCGCGCGCAGCGCCGGGAAGTAGCTGGGCGCCAGCATCAGCGCCTCCTGGTACGACGCCAGCGCCTCGTTCTCCTGCTTGAGGCGATGCTCGTACAGCTCGCCGATCTTGTAGATGAGCGCGGCGGCCGCGTCGGTGGACGGAGAGATCTCCGACTCCGCGCGGTACATGTCGATGAGCTTCTCCCACCGGGTGTCCTGCGCGTACAGCCGGCCCAGGGCCTTGAGCGCGGGCAGGTACGAGGGCGACAGCGCGAGCACGCGCTCATACGCGGTGATGGCGCCCACGCGGTCCTTCAGGTGCTCGTCGAGGATCTCCGCGTTGCGGTGGAGCAGCGACAGGACCTGCTTGGTGTCGCCGGCGAACGACGCCTCCAGGTCGTTGGTCTCCAGCAGCTCACGGAAGCGTCCGGCGCGCTCGTAGAGACGGGCCAGGTTGCGCAGCGTGGGCAGGTGATCCGACGCCAGGTCGAGGATGCGCTTCATGCACTCGATGGCGTGGTCCAGGTCCCCGAGGCGGTCCTCGTAGATGACCGCCATCTTGTTGAGCGTGGTGATGACCTGATCGCGGTCGGACGTCTGGAGCAGGTCCTGCTCGAACATCTGGACCAGCTCCGCGAAGCGGCCCTGGCGCTCGTAGAGGCGGGTGAGGGCCTTCTGCGCGGGGAGGTAGCCCGGCTGGAGCTGGAGGCACGCGTTGTAGCGCGCGATGGCGTCCTCCTGGCGGCTCAGGCGCTCCTCCAGGATCTCGGCCGCCTTGTACATGCGCGCGGCCTTGCCCTTGGCGTCCTCGGCGGCGGTGACCTCCGCGTCGAAGACGGCGACGAGGCCTTCCCAGTTCTTCATCCGGTACGACAGCTTGCCCAGGCCCGCGAGCGCGGCGGCGTGGCTGGGGATGCGGGCGAGGATGGCCTGGTAGCGGGCGGCGGCCTCCTGGTCGCGCTTGAGGTCGTCCTCGTACAGCGCGGCGAGGCGCAGGTTGATGGCGACGAGCTCGCTCTCGTCGTTGATGGAGCCCACCCACGCGAGCAGCACGTCGGCCAGCTCCTCGAAGCGGCCCTGCGTCTCGTAGATGCCGGCGAGCGCGCTCAACACGAGCGGCTCATGGGGGCTCACGCGGCGCGCGGCGAGCAGCGCGGACAGCGCGTCGTCCTTGCGGCCCAGGCGGTCATGCACCTTGGCGATGTGGAGGTACGCGGGAGCGCCCTGGGAGCCCTGGCCCTCGGCCTCGGAGAGGAGGGCGGAGAGGAGCTCGTCGGTGCGGCCCTCGCGCTCGGCGACGCGCTTGACGGCGGCCTGGAGCAGCGGGTCGGAGCGGTCGAGCGCGAAGGCCTCGCGGAACGCAGCGGCGGCCGAGTCCTTCTGCTTGAGGCGCTCCTCCAGGAGCATGCCCGCGGAGGTGAGGTAGTGGGCGCGCAGGGACGGCGGGACGACGGCGGTGGCGAGCAGCCGGTAGATCTCCACCAGCGCGCCCGCGTCGTTGCGCGAGGCGTAGACGGACTCCAGCTGGGTGAGGAGGGTGACGTCGGTGGGCTTGCGGTCCAGGGCCTGGCGCAGGGCATCCGCGGCGTCGTTGTCGCGGGACAGGCGCTCCTCGAGGATCTGCCCCTTCTCGAAGAGGAGGGCCGCCTGCTGACGAGTGTCCTCGGCGGCGATGAGCTCCGCGTCGATGAGCTGCACGACCATCTGCCAGTTCCCGACGTCGGCGAACAGGCGGCGAGCGGCGCGGATGTTGGCGAGGAACCGGGGCGCCAGCTTGTACGCGTTCTGGAACGCGACGGCGGCGTTGCGAGGGTTCTTGAGCGGCTCTTCCCAGAGCAGGCCGACCTCATGGAAGAGAAGGGCGGCCGTCTGTGGCTCGGTGGTGGCGAGCGCCTTGGCCTCGCGCTCCATGGACGCGATGCGCTCGCGAGCATCGTCCTCGGCGCTGGCCTGGGGGACGGGAGCGGGGAGGGTGCTCACGTTCTGGGCGAGTGTCTGGGCCGCGCCAGCCTCGGGGGCCCCGGGGGGAGGCACCGATGCGGAGGACGAAGGCCGCGTGACGTCATTGCTCTCGCTCATGGAAGCCGGCTCCAGGCACTTTGGAAATGAGAGGGGGAGACTGAACGGGAGTTCGTACCACGCGCTCGGCTGGCCCCTCAACTTCCCGTCTTTCCTGGCGATTTGAGTGCTGGGGAGGCAGGCGGACGGGCGGTGGGAGGGTGCTGGGAAGTACCCCCTAGAGAGCCGGCCTTGCTTTCAGGATCAGAAGGCGTGCAATGCGCCTCGCTCCTGCTCACCCTCCCAAGGCTGGTCCCAAAACTCCCAATGCAGCGAAGGATCAATCAGCTGTGGGCGGCAGCACTCACTGTGCGTCACCCGGCCTCTTACAAGCCCTACATGTGCTGGTGAGAGGCTTCGGGCGAACCGCCCAAGGTGGGAGCTAGTCGTATTCGTTCCACCTCAGAGCTGGGGTGCGCGCGTTCGGCATGGTGGGCGCAGCGTTGGACAAGATCCTGGTAGAAGTGGAACATTACATTTCGAAAAATGGAGGCATGTTGATTGCGACAGCCCACGAGCAGGCGAACAACTTGGCTCAGTGAGCTTAATCCACAGAGCTATTCTTGTAAGAGAACGTCCTGGGCGATGGGGCGGCCGCGCAGTAGTAGTACCGGCGCCACAAGCGGAAAGTTCCCAACCAAGGAGCACAAAATTGTCACCCGATGCCAAGAAGAACTGCTCCAAAGTCAATCACCTTGCAATGAATTCAAACGCAACGCAGGCGACTGTGATAGTGACAAAGCGTGTGCTTGACGGCTGTCCCAGGAAGACCAGCAGGTAAGCCATCAGCCGCATAAAGTGAAATTGGGCAGGCCGCCCGAATGCGCCACGGAGTGATACAGCAAAATGCGATTGAAGCTGCGGAAGATTAACTATACTGGTCAGGCTGCCGATAAAAACTTGATTCGCGGCCGGGCCAATAACGCTGGCGATATGCTTCTCGAGACAATCGAGGCAATCAGGGAAGAATTCCCAGCAGGCTTTCTTCAGGGTCTTGCGTCGTGGATGTCGAAAGTGCCTCAAATCAGAACGGAGGCATTGGGTATTACTCCTGTCAGAACGCTTAAAGGGCTTCACAGGCGACGCCCATTCGAGGAAATACCAATCGAAAGAGAATTGCTATGGAGTGCGCGTATTCTGCGCCTGAGAATGCAGGCTCTTAGAGAGCATTGTGGGTTTGTTGAAGTGTTTTCTCGAAGCGCCATGGCCGGCAATCTCGATGCGGCTCTGGCAGTGTTGACGGAATCGGAGAAAAAGCTTGGGTACTCACTTTGGGCTGTCGAAAACCGTATCGCTGCGTTGCAGGGTAAGGGAGGAATGGAGAAACAGAAGGAATACGCGCATGAGTTGATTCGGAAAAACAAAGGATCGTTTGCTGCGTTTGTTGCTCATCACGTGAGCAGAAGGAATGAGGAAAGTATTGCATTGCCTCGGTTTGTCTCTCGCCTCCAGCAGAGTCTCAACCGCTGGAAGCTGGATGAGGAATTGCGGAACTATATCGAGTATCGCGTATCTGGGACGATTCCAAACGAACCCAGCAAGCTCGCCGATCTCTTGCGGCACGATGCGACAAGCTCAATTGTTGACTGGTATGAGACGTTTATAATTGTTTCGGCCAGGTTGTTGAGTATGAACCCAGAGGGAGAGACGCTGCGGGCCTTGGCGGAGTCGTTTTCGTTGCTCTCTGTCGTCGGAGATGCCCGCATCAGGAGGATGCAGTTTGTTGTAGGTGATTGTGAGTCGCTGCCATGTGGAACGGGAGCAGACCTCAATGCCTATTGGAGTGGAGAGTATAGTGACGCGATTGCTGCTGCAGATGCTGCTCTCCAGCAAACTCCAACGGACTTGCTTGCAATTTCGATCAAGGCAAAAAGCATTGCTCGGCTAGACCGAGCTAAAGAGATTGGCAAGGCGGAGAATCTCGGTGAGAAGGTTGTAGTAGCGTTGACAACATTGGCTAGTGGCAATGAGGTCTTTGACCGCGCCCATGCCGAACTTTCTAAGATTGCCCGGAACTTTCGTGCGATCCCCACAATGATGGCGATTGGTGCGTCAATTAACATTGGTACGGCAGCGTCCCATGCGGATGTTGGCGAACCGCGACTCATGAAATTTATTTTCACGTCGCGAACGGATCCGCTGGACAGTTCTGCTTTACCAAAGACGCTTAGGGAAGAGTATGTTCGACGACTAAGCGAGTTCGGTGGATCCACCTTGCATCTTATTGCAACAAAGGTGGTTTTGTCTCTTCCTGTCGATGCTTCCGAGGTCAGTCGCCTCGCGCCGGAGCGGTTGGCTGAGTGCGAAGCCATGAGATCTATTGATTGTAAGGATTATTCGCGTGCTCTCGAGGTCGGAAGAGGGTTAGGGAATTCGCAAGCCCATGCCGAACGAATTGGTGGAGCCCGCATCGAAATCGACTGCTTGCTTCAGTTGGGCAAAGGGGCGGAAGCTCTTGAAAGGATCGCATACTGGTGCGCTCAGCTTGAGCCGCTCAGATGGATTTTGCCGGTTGAGCGCGCGATGGCAGGGAAGAATATTAAATCCATGCGTCCTTTCCTTGGTCAAATATCGACGCCGATTCTTTTTGAACTCCAGTATCGGTCTCGTGAAAATCAAGATGCCAGGAATAGCCTCAGATGGGCTTGTGATGAATTTTTGAATCGGAACGGCATTGAGAGGCCCTCCGATATCGCGCGCCAGGCAGAGCAATACCCGATGGCTCAGGTTGTATATTTCCTTCGTCGAGTATGTGTGCCGTTGGTGCTTGAGTCATGTCGCAGGTTGTCTACGTCCAGAGCAGTGGAGGAGGAGCGGCTGAATGTGTGCTCTGCGCTGGTCGGGCTCGACCCGAAGAATGCTGAGTCTTATCTCGAAGAGATCAAGGTCTTGGCGACAAAGCTCAAGATTGAAGAAGGCGTTCAGCTTGTAGATCGTAGTCGCATTTTTGTTGATACCGATGCCCTGGCTAGGTGGGCAGAACGCGAGCTTCGGGAGGACTTCGATCGCTATCTCTCATTCATTGAGGCGATTCCTCAGTCGTCCAAAGCATTCGAGGTCGCCCTTCGCGAGGCGATTACAGGAAGCAAGCCACTTCCGACGCGATATCTGGACATTCCGAACGAAAGCAATGATGCGTTGCTGTTGGAGATGATTGAGGCGCTTAGGGATGAGTTTCTTGCGAACCCAGAACACGGATTGAATTGTTTCTTGAGTATGCGGATTCGCCATGGAACCTTGTCGGGCACGCTCAGGGGGCCATTGGATGATCATAAATTGATTACGACGAGATCGGAGGAGACAAATTCCTATCGTAGAAATGACTATTGGGTTGATAGGATAAAAGGCGCGACTCCGGAGCAGAGGGAGAAGGTCTCTGCCGCCTTGACTTACTTGTCGGTAGAGTACGATCGTATTGTTGAGGAGAGAATTAAGCCGCTTCTTTATGTGAGAAGCGAAGCTCGGCCGGAGGGGCTTTTTAGATTGTCGATTAGGCCGTTCTACTTACATCTCATTCGACGTGATGCGGTTGAGACGAAGTCGTTCGATGCGTTTCTGTCATCGTGCTTTCATGTTTTTCAAAGTTACTTAAGTGCTGAACTTGAGGTTGCAAGAGCTGCAGTTGAAAGTATTTTCAATATGGAGGTGGAGCGTGTTTTTCAGGAGACATTTGGTCGCTTGGGGAGGACGCTGACTGAGTGGCAATATGCAGATCTCAAAGGCCATTTGGTTGAGGCAAACACGGGGGCTCAAGGCGCAATAATTCGCGTTGTTGATTGGCTCCACTTGAGTGAGTCTGAGACCGAGCAGGCTAGCTTTACGATGGCGCAAATACTTGAGATTGCGATTGAGTCTGCGCAGCGAATTTTGCGCGGATTCACGCCGAGGGTCACGACAATCCCAGAGGTCGACAGGAAGATGGGGGTTAGCGTGTTGAGTGAGATTACGGACATTGTGTTCATTGTGCTTGATAATGTGTATAAGCATTCAGGGGTGAAGGAGAGTCCTTGGGTGAAGATTTCGGTGAGAGAACGGGATGATGCGAGCTTTGTTTCGATAGATGTCGAAAGTGAGGTTGCCGGCGGGGTTCGTACAGAGGATGCTGAACGGTCGCTCTCTGAGATTAGAGGCCTGATTGGGGGGGAGGGCTATCGCGACAGGGTTGCTTCTGAGGGCAAGTCTGGGTTAGTTAAGATCAAGAGAATTGTCAGTCAGCACAAAAGCCATGTGCTCGACTTCTCATTCAAGGGAGAAGGTTGTTTTGCTGTGCATGTTGGGTTCTCCCTGCTTAATGTTCCTTCGCTTGGTAGGAGCGAGGCGCTGCCGGTTGCCTCGGTGACGGAATGAAGATCTTGATCGTCGAGGATGATCAGTTCAAGTCAAAGCAAATAACGGCGCTTGTGCGGGAGAGTTTCCCCGCAGCAAGCATGGCCTATGCTCGGTCTGTCCATAGTGGGAAGGAGGAGGTTCGTCAGGGCGAGGTTGATTTTATTCTGTTAGATATGTCTTTGCCTGCGTATGATATTGGGAGTAATGATCCTGGAGGGCGCCCACAGGCATTTGGCGGGAGGGAGCTTCTTGGTTATATGGATTTTCTGGGGCTCTCGATACCGACAATTGTCGTGACTCAGTTTGAACGCTTTGGTGTGGGTGAAGAGGAAATGGACATTTTGACTTTAGGAAGCATATTGCGAACGTCGTTTTCTGATAATTTCGTCGATATTATTTATTACAACGTGGCCTCTGAGCAATGGAAGCACTCCTTGCGGAGGGCTTTTTTGTCCGTGAATCGAGTGCGTCTTGAGTCTTAGTGTTCTGATTGTTGACGATGAGCAGGTTAAGCTGCAGCGGTTGGTTGCCATCTTGACTGAGGCTGGTGTTGGCCGTGATGATATTTCTATTGCCCAGAATTGTTTTGATGCCCGTGAGAAGCTGAGGCGAAATTCTTATGGGCTGATGGTGCTGGATTTGGCGTTGCCAAATCGCCCGGAAGATCGACCGTCCGATTCTGGAGGGCTTGATCTCATTGAGGAGATCCATGTTCGTGAAGGTTACTACCGTCCAGCTCATATTGTTGCGGTGACCGCAAGGGAAGATCTGTCCCGCGAGCATGAGGACCGGTTGGCCGAAAGACTGATCAATTTACTCTTTTTTGATCAGGCGCAGGAGCGTTGGCAGAATCAAATTCGGGCGCTAGTTGCTGATTTGTTGAAGATTGGGCGCTCGCCCGGGCCTGTGCAGTTTGGTGTTGATGTTTGTGTTGTGACGGCGCTAAGGGAGCCTGAGCTAAAGGCCGTTCGGAATTTGCCGTGGCGATTTGGGCCGCTCAGGTTGTTGGATCATACATCTTCGTACTATGAGGGGTCGTTTGAGGTGTCAGGACGGCGATTCTCTGTTGTTGCTACGGCAGCGCCGCGGATGGGGTTGGTGGCTTCTGCACTCCATACAATGAAGTTCATAGAGGCGTTTCGTCCTAGGATTTTGGTTATGGCTGGGATATGCGGCGGCGTGGTCGGGCGCGCAGACATTGGTGATGTTGTTTTGGCTACTCCTGTGTGGGAATGGCAGAGCGGGAAGCGCGTAAGGGATGAGAAATCAGGTGGCGTTCGGTTTCAGAGCGATCCGCATCAACTTGATGTTGAGCCTATTGTTAGTTCAAGATATGAGCGGATGATTGAGGATGGTGCTGCATGGGCGGCAATTTTGGGTTCGTGGCCCGCGCCTAAGCCAAAAAATCCCTTGCGAGGTGTTGTTGGTCCTGTGGCTTCTGGGTCGTCCGTTCTTGCGGATGGTCTTACTGTGTCCGAGATAAAAGATGCTCAGCATCGAAAGCTGACTGCGATTGAGATGGAGATTTACGGGGTTTATGCTGCCGCGCGTGAAGCCTCTGAGCCGAGGCCTTTGGTGTTTGCGCTAAAGGCTGTTAGTGATTTGTCGGACTCTGGGAAAAGTGATGATTTTCAAGACTATGCTTCGCATGTTAGTGCGCAGGTGGTTCGTGTTTTTTTAGAGAAGAATATTCTTGAGTTTGTCGAGCGGTCGGAGGGAGGGGGCGGTTCTCGCCATGCTTGACCTTGCTTGGGTTGATGGTTGACCTCGATCGTTGTGGATGTTGGCTGATTTGGCAGGTGTGCTAGTTGTGCAGCCTGCCTCTGTAGAGTGGTTGGGTGCTCGTAGTCTGCGGGCTGAGTCCTATAGTTGTAGTTTGAAAGGTCCCACAGCCCTCCTCCTCTTGAAGAAACAAGAGGGGGAGGCGCGAGACTTCCAATGCAGCGGCCATTGGTCACTGATGCGCAGGCATCGGAAGTCCGGCTGGTTGGCCGTCTCGTGACGGAATTGGCGGCGGTAGGCGCCTGGCTGCAGCCGTACTTCCGCAGGCGCGAGAGGCATGCCTCTGCAGTCGACTATGTGAAGGCGCTCCTGGGGCGGGCGCAGCGCAAGACTGAGTGGGGCCTTTCGGAGGATGTGAGGCATCGATCGCTCTATGCCCTCCATCCCTAACCGTCCGGCCAACGACGTGTCGGCGAGCTTGAAGGCAAGCCTCGGCCGTGCTCGGCGGGCGCCGCGAGTCCCAATGGGGTGAGGTGTCGTGGTGAGGGAGCGTCAGGAGGAGTCGGCGGCGCGAAGGCGCTTCCATTCGTGCGGCAGCAGCTCGCCGATGCGCGCATGCGGGTGTGTCTGGACGCGAAGCAGCACATCCGCGAGGTACGTCTCGGGATTGACGCCGTTGGCCTCGCAGGTGGCGACGAGGGCATAGAGGCCGGCGAGGTTCTGCCCCGCGGCCTCGTGGCCGACGAAGAGGAAGTTCTTCCTTCCCAGAGCGGCCTTGCGAAGAGCGGCCTCGGAGCGGTTGTTGTCCAGGGGCAGGCGCGCATCGGAGACAAAGCGCGAGAGGGCATCCCACTGCTTCAGCGCGTAGGAAAGGGCCTGGCCCATGGGGCCCTTGGGCAGGTGGCGAGGGAGCTGCGATTCGAGCCACGCGCGCAGCGCTGTGAGGACGGGGAGACTCTGCTGCTGGCGCAGCTCGCGGTGCGCGTCCGTGCGCACGACGCCCGCGTCGCGCGCCAGGGCTTCCACCCGGTAGAGAGCGAGGATGAAGTCCAGGGCCTCGCGGGCCTCGGGCGCGGTGGCGAGCGCCTCGAAGAAGCGGCGGCGCACGTGGGCCCAGCAGCCGACACGCACGCGCCCTTCCGGCAGCGTCACCGCGTTGTAGCCGGTATAGGCGTCCACCACGAGGGCGCCCTGGGTGCCGCCCAGCACGTCCTTGGGCGTCTTGCCCGCCCGGCCCAGGCTGAAGCGATAGCCCAGCAGCCACTCGCCCTGCTGCGTCTGGGTGAGGAAGGTCCAGAGGTAGGTAACCGTCCGGCCAGTGACGTGCCGGGACGCTTGAAGACAGGCCCCGACCGTGCTCGGCGAGCGCCGCGAGGAGTGAGCTGTTCAGGGACTGGGCTGGAGGGGTGACTCGGGCGGGTCGGCGGTGC